>JAESPY010000146.1 GCA_016765435.1 Emcibacter sp. | reverse complement strand
CGGGGCGACATTATCAATGGCCCGGAATTTACGGCAGAATCCCGTATTCCAGACCCCAAACGTATGCTGAAGGCCTATAGCCAGTCTGCCTCCACATTAAATCTCTTAAGGGCCTTCGCGCAGGGCGGTTATGCCAATCTGCATCAGGTCCATCAGTGGAATCTGGAGTTTGTCAAAAATAACCCGGCTTCCGAACAATATACCGATTTGGCGAACCGTATCGACGAAGCNCTTGGTTTNATGCGGGCNTGNGGNGTGGNTGCGNATACCCGTGAATTAAGCGGAACTGATTTNTACACCTCTCATGAGGCNCTGCTGCTNTGGTATGAAGAGGCTTTGACCCGCGTGGACAGCACCACGGGCCGCTGGTATGATACATCCGGTCATATGTTATGGATCGGCGACCGNACCCGTATTNTGGATGAAGCTCACGTCGAATTTCTATCCGGTGTTGGCAATCCGTTGGGNCTGAAAGTCGGNCCNACCACAGATATGGATGACTTGATTCGCATATTGGACAAGCTTAATCCGCAAAATGAGGCGGGNCGNATTACTTTAATTTGCCGTATGGGCGCGGATCTTCTGGAAGAAAAACTGCCACCTGTCATCCGCCGTATTGTGGCAGAGGGCTGTCAGGTTGTCTGGTCTTCGGACCCCATGCATGGCAATACGATCAAATCTTCCACGGGCTTTAAAACCCGNCCATTCGAACAGGTTCTGGCGGAAATNCGCCGTTTNTTCCGGGTGCATCGNGCCGANGGAACCTATGCNGGTGGNGTNCATTTCGAAATGACNGGACAGGATGTGACNGAATGTACTGGCGGTGCCGAGGCGATCACGGATGAGAAGCTTGGCGACCGTTACCGGACCTTCTGTGATCCNCGTNTGAATGCNAGCCAAAGTCTTGAGCTTGCCTTTTTGATTGCAGAAAGTTTAAAAGANGAACGTCAGGCGCTGGCAATACAGAAGCAAAGTGAAACNGCATAAGTATAGTTTTAGGTGGCCTGATCTTTTGAANGAATGAGATTTGGGATTTATGGATCAGCTNAAAATCGCCTTGGCGAGCTTGAACCCGACNGTCGGCGACCTGTCCGGCAATTATGATAAAATCATGGCGGCCCGTGNGGCGGCACAAGACGATGGCGCNGATCTGGTTGTCTATAGCGAGCTGTGNCTGATTGGNTATCCNCCAGAGGATATTGTCCTGAAAGGTGCCTTTCAAAAGGCGGCAATGGACAAGGTAACGGAACTNGCGGCGGCATCTGCGGATGGTGGNCCNGCNATGTTGATNGGTTCNTGNTGGCGGGAAGGGGNCCGTCTTTATAATTCAGCTATTCTTCTGGANCAGGGAAANATTTCTGCCATTCGCCANAAAGTCGANCTGCCCAATTANGGTGTNTTNGATGAAAAACGCATATTNGCCAGCGGNCCNGAACCGAAAGTGATGACNTTNCGNGGCTGTAAGCTNGGTGTGATGATCTGCGAAGATATGTGGCAGCCTGAAATATCCACAGCNCTGACCATCGACGGGGCAGAGATTTTGATNGTTCTGAANGGCTCNCCCTTTGAACAGGGNAAACATGATGAACGTCAGACTTTGGCCGGGACAAGAGTTGCNGAAAACACCCGNCCCCTGATTTATGTTAACCANATGGGCGGACAGGATGAATTGGTCTTTGACGGCGGNGCTTTTNTCTTGAATCAGGANGGNANTCTTGTCGNCCGNTCCAAAAGCTGGCAGGAAAGNCTNNTTNNCACAGANTGGCAGAANNANATTGGAATTTGGCAGTGTGCCAAGGCTGAGATTAATGANGTCCCGGANGGNTATGAGGCGATATATCAGGCCATGATGATNGGNTTGCGGGATTATGTGCAGAAAAANCATTTTCCCGGTGTGGTCATTGGCATGTCCGGCGGTATTGACAGCGCCATCAGTGCGGTCATGGCNGTGGATGCTTTGGGGGCAGAGAATGTCCANCTTGTCATGATGCCCTCAAAATACACCAGTGAGGAAAGNCTNNTGGATGCGGCGCTNTGTGCCGACTGGATTGGNGCGCGGATGGATAATATNCCNATNGAACCAGCGGTNCAGGCCTATGATGAGATGCTGGCNGGGCAGTTCGCCGGGGTTGANGCNGATACCACAGAAGAAAACCTGCAATCGCGAATCCGGGGCGTAATGCTCATGGCGATCAGTAATAAATTCGGTTATATGCTGCTGACCACGGGCAATAAGTCTGAAATGTCCGTGGGATATGCCACGCTTTACGGCGATATGTGCGGCGGCTATTCGGTGTTGAAAGACCTGTATAAAATGGATGTTTTCGNGNTGAGNTTTTGGCGNAATGAAAATCATCCGGTCGGGGCATTGGGGCCAAAAGGCCAAGTGATGCCGGAAAATATTATCACAAAACCGCCGACAGCAGAACTGAAGCCGGANCAAAAAGACGAAGACAGTCTGCCCCCCTATGAAATACTAGACGATATTCTGGAATGTCTGGTGGAAAAGGAAATGCCGATCAAGGATATTGTGGCAAAGGGCCATGACCCGGAAACGGTTGCCCGTATAGAACATCTGCTGTATATCGCGGAGTATAAAAGACGTCAGGCTCCGCCCGGTGTTAAATTAACCCGGCGTAATTTTGGCCGGGACCGCCGCTATCCGATTACCAATGGCTTTCGTAATGCCCGATTATAAAGTTGAGACTGTTGTACATGACTAAATCTATAAAAGTTCGTTTCGCCCCAAGCCCTACTGGATTGCTTCATGTGGGTAATATCCGCACGGCCCTTGTTAATTGGCTGTTTTGTCGTCAACAGGGGGGTACATTCCTGTTGCGCCTTGATGATACGGATGTGGGCCGTTCGACTACGGCCTTTGCCGAGGCTATTGAACGTGACCTCACATGGCTTGGGCTGAATTGGGATGAAAAGGCTCGCCAGTCGGACCGTATCGACAGATATGAAGCTGCCGTTGAGAAATTGAAGGCCGATGGCCGCCTCTATCCCTGTTATGAAAGCGGGCAGGAGCTGGAGCTAAAACGTAAAGTACAATTGGGACAGGGTAAGCCCCCGGTATATGACCGGGCAGGATTGAACCTGAACGCGGATGAAATTGCTGCGTTTGAGGCCGATGGCCGCAAACCCCATTGGCGGTTTAAGCTGGAACTACCAGCACGGGTGGAATGGGATGATTTGGTCAAGGGACCGCTGAGTTTTGATCTGGCGGCATTGAGCGATCCGATCCTTATCCGGGAGAATGGCAGTTTTCTCTATACATTACCGTCTGTAGTCGATGATATTGATTTTGAAATTACTCATATTATGCGCGGCGAAGACCATGCGGCCAACAGCGCGGCTCAGGCGCAATTGTTTGAGGCCTTGGGCGGAAGTGTCCCGCATTATGCACATTTTTCTCTGTTGACCGGAGCCGGAGGTGAGGGCCTGTCAAAGCGTCTTGGCACCGCCAGCATTCAGTCCTACCGGGACGAAGATGGCTTGGAAGCCATGAGCATCAACAGTCTTCTGGCGCGGCTTGGTTCGTCAGAGGCCATTGAGCCGATGATGTCGCTTGAGCCTTTGATTGCGGGGTTTGATTTCGGTAAATATAGTCGCTCTACGGCAAAATTTGATCCGAAAGACCTTGATATTCTGAATGCTAAAATCCTCCATCAAACGGATTACGCGGCCGTGTCAGAACGGCTGGAGAATGTGGATGAAGCTCTTTGGAATATCGGACGAAAAAATATAAATAAACTAAATGATATAAAAGAGTTACTTACGATTGTTAAAGGTCCACTTGAACCAAAAATTGATGATCAGGCCTTTGCTAATCAGGCCGCTGACCTTCTGCCGGACGCACCGTGGGACGAGACAACATGGAAAGCCTGGACCACTGCGGTTAAGGAGGCAACCGGGGCCAAGGGCCGGGCTTTGTTCATGCCCTTGCGACAGGCAGTGACAGGCATGGATCACGGCCCGGAAATGGGAAGTTTATTGCCATTGATCGACCCGGAAATCGTCAAAGCACGTTTGCAGGGTAAGCTCGTATGAGCCTTAAAATATATAATACGCTCAGCAAACAGAAAGAGAATTTTACACCGATCACGCCAGATCATGTGACGCTCTATGTTTGTGGGCCGACGGTATATAACTATGCCCATGTGGGCAATGCCCGTCCGGTGGTGGTGTTTGACCTGTTGGTGCGTCTGTTGCGCCATGATTACAAAAAGGTCACCTATGCGCGCAATATAACGGATATTGACGATAAAATTATTGAGGCAGCCCAAAAAAGCGGCCAGCCTATATCTGAGATTACCGAAAAATATACCGCGATATATGAGAATGATATGGGGGCTTTGAACGCCCGATTGCCCGATATCCGTCCGAAAGCAACCGAATATATCGATCAGATGATCGCCATGGTCAAGAGATTGGTTGAAAAGGGTAATGCTTATGAAAGCGAAGGCCATGTTATGTTTTCAGTGCCAAGCATGGCCAATTACGGCGAATTGTCAGGCCGCAAGCTGGAAGATATGATCGCCGGGGCGCGGGTGGATGTGGCCTCCTATACAA
>JAESPY010000145.1 GCA_016765435.1 Emcibacter sp. | reverse complement strand
GCAACTGCCGCTGGGGACTGTTTTTTCATGACAGAAGAAAAGCCCCTCTATCGTTATAAATTGACACTGGAATTTTTCGGCACNGGNCTTGTGGGCTGGCAAAAACAAAATGAAGGCCGTTCCGTACAAAGCATCCTGAGTGAAGCCGCTAAAAAATTCTNCCANGAAGATGTGGTCTTTTATGGGGCCGGNCGAACNGACGCCGGNGTTCATGCACTCGGCATGGTCTGTCATGTGGATATGCCACANGAATATCCGGCCTATAAAGTGATGGACGCGCTNAATTACCATTTNAAATGGCAGCCGGTATCGGTGCTGAAATCGGAACGGGTGANCGCNGATTTNGAAGCCCGTTTTTCGGCCACAAAACGCTATTACCGCTATCACATCATNAANCGCCGCGCCCCTTTAACCTTTCAGGCAGACCGGGCATGGCATGTGAANTTNCCNCTGGATGCGGAANTNATGCATAAGGCCGCACAGATATTNGTCGGTCACCATGATTTCACCACCTTCCGCAGTGTGGANTGNCAGTCCAAATCCGCTATCAAGACTCTGGACCANTTGGATGTCTGGCGCGANGGNGAGAATATCTATTTCGANACCTCGGCNCGGTCCTTCNTNCATCATCAGGTGCGNTCNATGGTNGGTTCGCTCTATTATGTNGGNCGCGGGAAATGGACCATTGATAAGNTNCAACANTCCCTCGACGCCTGTGACCGCCGCACCCTCGCCCATAACGCNCCGCCCGAAGGNTTGTATTTCGTGGATGTNGATTATCCNNAGGAAGATTAATAGCGGTTATTTTTTAGCCTCAAGCGCCGGCGCTCCGCTTAGGCTATCCTCGCATTAGCTCGGGCGCGCACTTGCGCTTGCCTTCGCCTAATCGGNTCCGGTTTGGGGCCTTTTCCGGCTAAGACAAAAAATCAAAAAATCCGGATGATGANCTGCATCACGGACAGGGTGAACATGGCTTTGAAGACCATCACGCCAAAGGCCAGCCAACCGCTGATTTTNAGGGACGTCTTNAACAGGAACCATGTCACATAAAGTTCCAGATANATNGCCACCGCCATCACCCCTAATGTGGCAANTTCCAGAGGCAATATATTCAGCGATATCAACATGGANANGGGCAGNANAATATAATTGGCAATGACCCATAACCAATTGAACGCAATGATCATATCCGAATAATGGGTNCTAATNCGCAANAANTTTGTGAAGAAAATCATCACAAGCGCAATCAACGGCAATCTCAAAAGAAATTCGATAATATGGGCGGTCAGCGANATTTGATGGCCCATTTCCACNGCCCTGTCATAACTGATACTCAGTCCCAGAAAGAACAGCGGGGCCACCAACCCAATCGCCCAGAATGATTTCCAAAANCCATCGGCCGACTTGTCAAAATAATCCATAGCCCGGGGGTTAAGTTTCACCAGTTCCCACGCCCCAACAAGCGACTGGGCAAAATGAGCGATCAATGATCGTTTCGGTTCCATCACATCAATCCTTAAAAAACGCCNTTAAAATTTCACGGTATATACGGGTCAATTGCGCCAGATCATCCAACCGAACACATTCATCCACCATATGCATGGTTTTATTGACCAGCCCAAATTCNGACACCGGGCAATGATCCTTGATAAAACGAGCATCAGACGTGCCGCCTGTGGTACTCAATTCCACCGTCTGNCCGGTAATCTTCTGCACCGCATCGGCAATAAGCGTGCTTAACACACCNGGCGGGGTCAGGAACGCA
Source organism: Emcibacter sp. (assembly GCA_016765435.1). Lineage (GTDB taxonomy): Bacteria > Pseudomonadota > Alphaproteobacteria > Sphingomonadales > Emcibacteraceae > Paremcibacter. The sequence continues at coordinate 1,252 of JAESPY010000145.1, read as the reverse complement.
TCACCAGAAGCCTTCATCTCCAGAACATATGTCCCGCCNACCGCCTCACAAACTGATTTGATCCAGTCCTGNAAGCCTTGATCCGTTTGGTCATTGTTAAAGCGGATATTAAAACGGGCNACAGCCTCTGCCGGAATGACATTGCTGGCCTCATTNCCCACATCAATGGAGACAATTTCCAGATTNGANGGNTGAAAATGAGCATTNCCCTCATCCAATNTATGAGCCAACAAGCCGTCGAGCATACGCACCAANCGCGGAATCGGATTATCNGCCAGATGGGGATAGGCCACATGCCCTTGTGTCCCTTTGACNGTCAANGTTGTATTCANGCTGCCCCGTCGTCCAATCTTGGCCATATCGCCAATGTTATTAGGATTGGTNGGTTCGCCCACCAGACAATAATCCAGTGTCTCGCCCTTCTCGCGGAGCCAGTCGAGCATCTTGATGGTGCCATTGATCGCCGGGCCTTCTTCGTCCCCGGTGATTAGGAAACTGATCGAGCCTGTAAATTTATTTTTTTCATCGGTAAACTCAGACACCGCTGCGACAAAGGCGGCGATGGCCCCCTTCATATCCGTCGCGCCGCACCCGTAAAGAACGCCGTCCTTTATGGTGCCTACAAAAGGGTCATTCTGCCACTGATCCGCCTTACCCACCGGCACCACATCGGTATGTCCGGCAAAACAGAAATTGGGCGCAGCCGTACCCAAACGGGCATAGAGGTTATCTATGGTCGCAGTGCCTTCCTGAGAGAATGGCAAACGGTGACAGACAAAACCCAGATCTTCCAACAGGCCCTGAAGCACGTCCAGCGCCCCGGCATCCGTCGGGGTAACGCTGGGGCAGCGGATTAAATCCTGCGCTATTTTTACCGCGTCAAGACCCATTAATCCCTCAATAATTCATTGATAGAGGTTTTGGAACGGGTACGGGCATCCACCCGTTTAACAATCACCGCCGCATAAAGGCTTGGTCCCGGTGAGCCATCGGGCAAAGGTTTGCCCGGCAACGCACCCGGCACCACAACACTGTAGCTTGGCACCCGGCCAATGAAAATCTCGCCCGTTGCCCGGTCAATAATTTTTGTAGAAGCCCCAAGATAAACGCCCATGCTCAGCACGGCCCCCTCTTCGACGATGACCCCTTCGGCGACCTCTGAACGGGCCCCGATAAAGCAATTATCCTCGATGATTACCGGCCCAGCCTGCAGGGGCTCAAGCACGCCACCGATGCCGGCACCGCCGGAAAT
>JAESPY010000144.1 GCA_016765435.1 Emcibacter sp. | reverse complement strand
GCATTCGCGCCGATGCACGGGGCCGCGAAGTGATGCGCTTTTTGCCACGGGTTCATGAGGATGTGAACGAAGAATGGATTTCTGACAAAACCCGTCAGGCCGTTGATGGCTTGAAATATAACCGTCTGGATCAGCCTTACATTCGGCGCGACGGAAAATTACAGCCTGCATCATGGGATGAGGCCTTTGCGGTCATCACCGATAATGTGAAAGGCAAAAAGACAGCCGCACTGGTCGGTGATCTTTGTGATCTGGAAAGCATGTATGCCTTGAAGGGCTTGATGGCGTCTTTGGGGGCTACGGATATTGATTGTCGTCAGGACGGGGCCAAATACGGTGGCAAACACCGGGTTGGCTATCTGTTCAACAGCGGTATTGCCGGAATTGATGAGGCCGATGCTTGTTTGCTGGTGGGGACCAACCCGCGCAAAGAAGCGGCGGTACTGAATATCCGGTTGCGGTATTTATCCGGGCGGGGCGCGATTGCGTCTGTCGGCGAAGTTGAAAACCTGACCTATCCTGTGGAAAATCTGGGCAATACGGTTAAGGCACTGGAAAATGTTCTGGCGGGCAAGGGTGATTTTGCCAAGGCGTTGAAGAAAGCCAAAAAGCCAATGATCATTCTGGGGTCTGGGGCGGTTCGTCATGCTGACGGCGCGGCGATCCTGAAACTGGCTTATGATATTGCCGATAAATATGGCATGATTACCGATGACTGGAATGGGTTCAACATTCTGCATCATGCGGCGAGCCGGGTTGGGGCCATGGACCTTGGTCTGGTGTCTGAGGACGGTGTCGAGGGTATATTGGATGGTGCTGCTAAAGGTGACATCGAGGTTGTCTTTAATCTGGGCGCGGACGAAATTGATACGGCGCGGCTTGAAAAATCCTTTGTGATTTATCAGGGCAGCCATGGTGATGAAGGCGTGAAACACGCCGATGTGATCTTGCCGGGCGTGGCCTATACGGAAAAACCGGGTACTTATGTTAATCTGGAAGGCCGGGTGCAGATGGCGCCACGNGTGATCTTTGGGCCGGGNGATGCCCGCGAGGACTGGGCTATTTTGCGNGCCTTGTCGGAAAANCTGGGTCATNCGTTNCCTTTTGATACGATTGCGGANCTTCGGGCCAAAATGGTTGCNGATTATCCGCANCTTGGTCAGTTGGATCAGTTGCCCAATGAAGACTGGGCAGACTTTGGCGTTGNNGNNAANGCATCCGATGCGCCGATCACCAATTTGATCGGGGATTTCTATCAGACCAACCCGATCGCACGATCCTCAAAAGTTATGGCGGAATGCAGTGATGCTTACGTCGGAACAAAATTTATCGCGGAGGCAACAGGAACCGATGGCTGATTTACTNGTCGAATTCTTTCAGTGGGCTTTCGGGCTGACACTTGTCCCGTGGCTGGCGACGATTATGGGTATTGTGGCCGGGATTCTAGCCATTGTGCTGCCGCTACTGATCGTGGTTGCCATGAGCGTTTATATGGACCGNAAGGTCTGGGCCAGTATGCAAATGCGCCGTGGTCCCAATGTGGTGGGGCCGTGGGGCTTGCTGCAATCTTTTGCCGATGGGTTGAAACTTTTCTTAAAAGAAACCATCATTCCNGCCAGNGCCAACAANTTTGTNTTCNTGCTGGCNCCGGCNNTGACNTTCCTNCTGGCGCTTGTGGGCTGGGCGGTGATTCCCTTTGATGACGGGATGGTGCTGTCGNACNTGAATGTGGGTATATTGTATCTGTTNGCCGTATCGTCCCTTGGGGTATATGGCATTATCCTGTCNGGTTGGGCCAGTAACTCCCGCTATGCTTTCCTNGGCGCGCTACGGTCTGCGGCCCAGATGGTNTCTTANGANGTATCNATCGGTTTTGTGCTGGTGACNGTGTTGATGTGTGCCGGGTCGCTCAATCTNAGTGANATTGTNNTGGCGCAGAAAGATACCTTCCTNGGNGTTAACGGCTATTGGTTCACNCCGTTGTTTCCTATGTTTATTGTGTTTTTCATCTCGGCTCTGGCGGAAACCAACCGTCCGCCGTTNGATTTNCCAGAAGCNGAAGCCGAAATTGTGGCNGGGTATCAGGTGGAATATTCCTCCATGGCCTTTGCCCTGTTCTTTCTTGGCGAATATGCCAATATTATTCTCATGTGTGCCATGACAAGTATCCTGTTTCTGGGCGGATGGTTACCGCGTTTGAGTGGGAACCTTTGTATCTCATTCCGGGTTGGATATGGTTCTTTGGCAAGATATTCTTCATGTTCTTTGTCTTTGCATGGGTCAAGGCGACTGTACCACGGTACCGTTATGATCAATTGATGCGTCTGGGCTGGAAAGTATTTTTACCGCTGTCGCTGCTTTGGGTTGTCTTAACCGGACTGTTCTTAATTCTTACCGACAAGATACCGGCATAAAGGATATATGTGATATGACACTTCTTAAACACGCCGCACGAACATTCCTGTTAAGCGAATTTGTCAAAGCCATGTGGCTGACATTTCGTTATATGTTCCGGCCCAAAGCCACCATCAATTACCCCTATGAAAAGGGGCCGCTCAGCCCGCGTTTTCGCGGTGAGCATGCGCTGCGCCGTTATGCCAACGGTGAAGAACGCTGTATCGCGTGTAAATTATGCGAAGCCATTTGTCCGGCTCAGGCGATTACAATTGAAGCCGCCGTTGCTGATGACGGCACCCGGCGCACCACCCGCTATGACATTGATATGACCAAATGTATTTACTGTGGTTATTGTGAGGAAGCCTGTCCGGTGAAATACAATATGTGTTGATTCTGTTCGCAAGCAGTTTCCAATTTTGCAGCACCGCGATTCGCATGGTCGCAAAGTCGTTTATCTCGACAACGGAGCTTCTACGCAAAAGCCTCAATGCGTGATTGATAAAGAGGTCGAAGTCTACTCCAAATATTACGCAAACGCTTACCGGGGGGTTTACGAATTTGGTCAACGAATAGATGACGAACTCGAATTGTCTCGTGAATCGGTTCGCGAGCTGATCAAGGCTGATTCGACACAAGAAATTATCTTCACTTCCGGGACAACAATGTCCTTGAACATGGTCGCTTATGCCTGGGGCGAGCATGTTCTCAAACCGGGCGATGAAATTCTCCTCAGTGAAATGGAACATCACGCGAACATCGTCCCCTGGCAAATTGTAGCCAAACGAACTGGTGCTCAGCTGCGTTACATTCCGATCACCGAAGACTGCCAGCTCGACATGCAAGCGTTTGAGCAGCTGCTTAACTCTCGCACAAAAATTGTCAGCATCACGGGCATGTCCAATGTGCTAGGCACAATCAACCCGATCAAGCAAATTGCAGAGGCAACCCATGCAGTAGGAGGAGTGATTGTCTTAGATGCTGCCCAGTCTGTGGTGCATCAACAAGTGGATGTCAAAGATTTAGGAATTGACTTTCTCGCTTTCTCTGGACACAAAGTTTATGGCCCTTCTGGAATCGGTGTGCTCTACGGGAAAATGGAATTGTTGAAGCAGATGCCTCCGTTCATGGGAGGCGGGCACATGATTGACCAGGTGTTTGAAGATCATTCCACCTGGGCGGAACCACCCGCAAGATTCGAAGCAGGTACGCTTCCGATTGCTCAGGCAATTGCATTGCGTACTGCGATTGAATTTATTCAGGAACTCGGCTTCGACTGGATCCAGCAACACGAACAAAGCTTACTCAATCATGCAACCGAACAGCTCAAGGAGATCCCGGGCTTAACCATTTATGGGCCGGATACTTCGCACAAAGGAGCGATTACAACCTTCACTGTTGAGGGAGCACACCCACTGGATCTGGCCTTCTTGCTGAACCGTTACGGGGTTTGTGTCCGGCATGGACATCACTGTGCGATGCTGTTGCACAAGAAACTGGGCGTGTCTGCAACAGTCCGTGCCAGCTTCGGGGTGTATAATACTCTCGATGAAATCGACACTCTGACAGAAGCGATTCATCAGGCGAGAAAAAAACTACGCCTCGTGTGAAGTGATAGAGACAATACCATCTCGAATCGCTAGTTTTGAAGTTGCGAACTTTTGATCGCGGCGAGCGAAATTATGTTTAGTGAGCTACGCAATTGATTCGATCAAGGGGTGCCTGGGGCGCCAATCGATTGCTGAGTTGTCCTTGAGCTGTGCTTTGCAGATTACGGGTGCATAAAGTAAATGGTTCTGGCCCCAGATGTTGGATACTTCTGGGGCCAGAA
>JAESPY010000143.1 GCA_016765435.1 Emcibacter sp. | reverse complement strand
AATCTACCATAATTTGTTTACGCCCTAGCGCAGCTTCAAGTTCTTTAATTTTTAACTCGAGCCCCTTTACCTTATTTGTCGTCGGTTCAGGGCCAACGGGTCTTGCTTGTCCACCTGATCGTTTTCTTCCCGCACCCCGTCATGTTTTCGCCCGTCCCGCAGGTCTTTATAGGGGCTGTTGGCACTCTCATCTTCCTCGGCATATTCCGTAGGGTCAATGACATCCCGGTGCATAACATCGACCTCGCCCCACAGAGGAACCGCAAGGAACCCTTTATATTTTCGGGGGATTTTTGGGAAATCCGGCAAATCTTCGCCAGAGAGAACCAATTGCATCAGAGCCTTGGCATCGTCGTGCCCCTGTCCCTCGTCAAAGAGCACATCCTGAATAATTTTTTCCAACCGCGCTTCATAGGTCGGTAGTCTGCGGGCCGGACGGACCTGTTTCAAGGCCGCGCAGAGTTCAGCATATCTCCGGCCCAATCCCGGATATCTTTCGATCACAAGCTGCGTGGTTTTCCAAGCCTGTGCAATGAAAATCAAATCCGCATGCAAAGGGTTTTTGGCTGTAACAGGAGGTCTGTCATCGGCATGGGCCAAAAAAGCCGCCAGCCAGAGATACAGAGATCGATTCAGATGTTTTTCGGGGAAATAATCAATAGAAGCCGGAAGTAGAAGGCTGTCATTGTCCCGTTTGGCAACGGCCAACCGTTCATTATCCATGCCAAGACGCATTCGCCACGACAGACGGTGGTTACGGGATGTCTCGCTGGCGCTGGCCACATCAACTCCCGGATCACCGCCCAGACCCCGGAAAAAAATACTGATGACACTCTTGATATCTTCCAGCCGTACCGCTGCCGCCTCAAAATGAGGGTAGCTAGACTGGTCCCGGACCAGCAGATGCCATTTCTTTCCGACCAGTTCTTCCGGTTCAAACAGTTCAAGCATCATCTATCCAAACGTGGCTAACACCACTTCCATCAATCCTTCCTTGGCGCTCTCATCATCACTCAAGGGTTCGATCAGGGTGGCTTCTGCGGCNTCCANCGGGGAAATCCCCGCCATAATCAAGGTNGCNCAATAAACCAANAGCCGGGTAGAGGCNCCTTCTTCCAGATCAAGGTCTTTCAGGTTACGGATGCTGCGGGCCAGATTGACCAGCGGCACGGTACGCACCCGGTCAAGCCCGGTTTCCTTGCAAATGATATCCACTTCCTGATCTGCCGGGGGATAGTCAAAATGGATGCCGATAAAACGTTGACGAGTGCTGGGTTTCAGGTTCTTCAGAATATTCTGATACCCCGGATTATAGGAAATCACCATCATGAAATCATCCGGCGCTTCCAGTAATTCCCCGGTGCGCTCCAAGGGCAGAAACCGCCGATCATCGGTCAGAGGGTGCAACACCACCGTCACATCCTTNCGCGCTTCGACCACCTCATCAAGATAGCAGATGCCGCCCTCACGCACGGATTGGGTCAAGGGGCCGTCCACCCACTGAGTCTCCCCGCCCTTCAACAGATAACGGCCCGTAAGGTCCGCTGCGGTCAGATCATCATGGCAGGCCACCGTATTCAGCTTCAGCCCCAGACGCGCCGCCATATGAGCAACAAAGCGGGTCTTGCCACAGCCCGTCGGCCCTTTCAACATCACCGGCAAGCCAGACCGGAAAGCCGTTTCAAAAAGCACACATTCATTCCCCGCTGGCAAATAAAACGGAATTTCAGCATCATCCATATTCGTTACTCTATTAAATTATTTTACATATTAAAAAGACGGTGACAGATAAATCTGCCACCGCCTTTGATAAAGGTCAAGACACTTGCAATTAACCGGTGGTTGCCTGTTGATCCTCGCCTTTGCTGAATGTTGCGTAAACAAAAAGCAACACGCCGCAAACCACGATCACACCAGATCCCAGCCGCATCCAGAAGAACAATGCGATCTGTTCCTGAACTTCCATGAAGTCCATGCCCAGAACCCGTTCCAGATGTGTCTGTAGAACACCGGCCGCCGTCAGAGTGAAGGTCATAAAACACATACCCGCACTGGTGATCCAGAAGCTCCACATATTCAAGTTCTGGTTATAAGGCTGCTGACCGCGCAGATGCGGCATGGCATAGGTAATGATCGCCAGATTGATCATCACATAGGCCCCGTAAAAGCCAAATGCCCGTGCGATGCTGTGATCTGCGTACCATGGCTGTAATAGTTTACAGGTGCCAGCGTATGCATGAAGCCCCAAACCCCGGCCCCGAAGAAGGACAGTACCGTACAACCCAACACCCACAGCAGAGCCGCTTTGTTGGGATGGTTCCGGGTGCTTTTCTTCACAACATAGAAGGCAAAGATCACCATGGCGAGGAAAGGGAAGACTTCCAGCGCAGAGAAGATACTTCCCAACCACTGCCAGTATCCCGGTGTGCCAATCCAGTAATAGTGATGGCCAGTCCCCAGCAATCCTGAGAAAAGCGCCAAGCCAACGATGATATAAAGCCATTTTTCAATGATTTCCCGGTCAACGCCTGTCATTTTAATCAACAGGAAGCCAAGGATCGCTGCCAGAATCAATTCCCAANCACCTTCAACCCAAAGATGGATAACATACCACCAGTACATTTTATCCAACGAAAGGTTGGCCGGGTTATAGAAAGCAAANANGAAGAAGACCGTAAGCCCCCATAANCCCATAATCAGGATAATGGAAATCGCTGTCCTCTTGCCCTTGTACAGGGTCATGCTGACATTATACATGAACAGCAATGCCACGATAACNATATCGATTTTAAACCATAACGGCTGCTCAAGAAATTCCCGGCCTTCGTGAATACCGAACAGGTACCCCACAACCGTTGCCCCCGCACCCACCAAGAAAAGCCAGAATTGTATCCATGCTATTTTTGGATTGTGAATTTCCGACTCGGTTTCTTCGGGCAGCAAATAATAGGTCGCCCCGAAAAAGCCCATCAAAAGCCAGACANTCAAAGTATTAGTGTGAATCATACGAATGATATTAAAAGGCAAAATTTCCGACAGGAAATTCGGGAAGACGTAAATCAACCCGGCAATTAACCCGCCCGACACCTGTGCCACGAACAGACCCATCGCCGCTATAAAATAGGGATAGGCCAATCTTTGTGTTTGATATTTCATAATATTACTCCACTCCCTTATTCATCATCTGGCGTTGGGGGCCAGTTCTGCGTATCAATGCGACTGATCCACTCAAAAAAAGCAGCCAAGTCTACATGTTCCTCATCTGTCAGATTAAACTGNGGCATTTGCCTGCGGCCTTCGATACCGGTCGGCATCGCTTCCATCCAGGCTTTCAACCCTTCGGCACCTGCCTCAGCATCCTCATCACCGCCAAATTTTATCCATACTTTACCCAGTTCCGGCGCGAAATACGCGCCCTCGCCAAATATTGTATGACAATTAATACAGGAGTTCTTCTCCCATACACGTTTGCCGCGCTCAACAGATTCTGTCAGCGTGGACATGTCCGTACTCTCATTCAAAATATAAAAATGGCTCTGAACCGTCAGAGACACAAATATCACGAAAAAGAAAAT
>JAESPY010000142.1 GCA_016765435.1 Emcibacter sp. | reverse complement strand
GGTGGTGAAGGATATCTCCGCCGCCGCCTGAGCCAGGTCTTCCAGGGAACTGCCATCTTGGCTCTTGGTCATGATGTCAGCGGCCTTTTCACGGGCCATATTTTTCCGCGCGTCTGCTTTCCATATATCAACGACGCTTGTTTTGACCTCTTCAAAAGGGCGCAATGCTGTGGGCTGGATGTTATCAACCACCAGAAGGAAATATTCTCCGTTGCCCATTTCTTCTAATAGAGGCTCATCGCCTTCCAATGTTTCGAAAGTTTTGACAAGGAACGTGGGGTCGGCAGGGATATCTGCGACAAAATCGCCTTTTGAAGTATAACCGGATAGGTCAAAGTTGAGGGCGGTTTTCAGCTCAAGGCTCAGATTCGTCGCAATATCTGACAGGCTTCCCCCCGCCGCAAGTTCATCATTGATCAGTTCCGATTTTTCATACAGAAGATCAAGGGCTTTTTCTTCTTTAAGTAGTTCGATGGTTTCGGCCCGTAATTTACCCGCATCATTGGTTGCCGCAGATATCTTTGTGATGTTAAAGATGCGCCAGCCAAAATCAGTCTCTACCAAAGAAGTGTATTTTCCTTCCTCTGCGGTGAAAACGGCTTCTGCGGCGGTGATGCCGTAAGAATCGGTCACATCCTGTATGGAATTTTCCGAAACAGTCGCATCATCTGGGCTGGACCCGGAGGCAAGGATGATATCCGCAAATTTCCGGCCGCCGGTAAGGTCTGCATAGGCCTTGTCAGCGCTTTCTTTATCGTCGAATAAAATCTGTTCAAAGTCTCGCTTTTCATTGTCGTTCGCGGTGTCAGAAGCGGTGCCCATGGCTTGTTCGATTTCTTCGTCCGTTACGGTGATGTCAGCGGAGAAGTCTTTGGCAGACAGGGTGATGAAACGAATATCTCGGTATTCCGGGGCCATATAATTGGCGGAATTTTCCTGATAATAACTTTGCAGGGTGGCATCATCGGGCGCCGGGATATCTTTTATGGAAAAGGCCGGAACCGTTACAAGCTCTGCGGTTCTTTCTTCCAGCAGATATTTGACAAAGGTTTGCTGAACTGTATTGGGGACAGAGATGCTGCTGATGATGGCGTTCATTAAATATTGACGTTCCAGTTCCCGGCGCAGGTTTTCTTCGAATTCGCCAGAAGATAGCCCCCGGTAGCCGGCAATACTTTCAAATGAGCTTTTGCTGAATTCGCCAAAGGTATCCTGAAAGGCTTCAATGCCTGTAATATAATCGCGAAGCTGGGTATCTGTTACGCGGATATTCAGGTCATGGGCCGCATAGGCAAATGTTTCGCGCTGAACAAGGTCGGTAACCCATCTGTTGGCATAGCCCTGATCGATGGCGATATCACGGGTGACTTGACCGTCGGATTGCTGTTGTATCTGGGCAAATTTATTCTGAAATTCCTGAGCATAGTCATTCAGGGATATTTTTTCATCGCCGATCTGGGCCACGTTATTTCCGGCACCGCCCAAAATATCACCGCCAATACCCCAGAGGGCGAAACTGGCAATCAATAGCCCAAGTAATGCTGTGGCAAAATAAGAGGTTANACCGCTTCTGAATAACTGTAACATTTATAAGGATACCTGTGTTTGTTCATTCGTCAAAATTTGGGGCATGATAGTGGCCTGACNGNCTCGCCGCAAGTCCAAAAGGGATATATGGTGGCCTAAAANTATATTGTTTGGATTATTTTCAATCTTGGATGTGGAAAACNAGACGTTTTTCTGATAGGCAAGGGTNAATTTNTATAATTTAAAAGGAAAAACAAATGGCAGCTCCCAAAGCCCTCGTTGCAGGAAACTGGAAAATGAACGGTCTNAGCGCAAGTGTTGATGAAATCGAGAAANTGAATGCTCTGGTGACGGAAGGCGGNGCNGGATGTGAGGTTTTGATCTGTCCACCNGCGACTCTNATTGCGAGTCTGTCGGGAAAAGGAATCNAAATCGGGGCGCAGGATTGCCATGNGGCGGAAAGTGGCGCTCATACGGGAGATATTTCAGCGGTGATGCTGAAAGACCTTGGCTGTCAGTATATTATCGTNGGCCATTCCGAACGCCGGGCCGATCANGGTGAAACAAACGATGTCGTNAAAGCCANNGCCAGNGCCGTACAGGGGCAGGGCTTAACGGCCATTATCTGTGTCGGGGAAACGGACGCNGAGCGGGAAGAGGGCGAAACGCTGAATGTGGTTACGTCACAGGTGATCGGATCGATCCCGGAAGAGGCTACNGCCGACAATACGGTGATTGCTTATGAACCTGTATGGGCCATTGGCACCGGAAAAGTTCCGACAACGGATGATGTGGCCGAAGTNCATACCGTAATNCGTAATTTGCTNANNGATCGGTTTGGTGATGCAGGCGAGATGGTTCGTATTCAATATGGCGGTTCTGTNAAGGCCTCAAATGCANAGGAATTAATGGCTGTGGCNAACGTGAATGGGGCATTGGTNGGNGGTGCCAGCCTGAAAGCNGAAGATTTTTACGGCATCATAAAAACCTATCAATAAGATACATGTCATTTTGCACTAGCCATATGAAACAGATTAGAGTAAAAGCCAATCTGATCATTTATAGATGCTGATAATAAAAGAGTTTTAGATATGCAAGAGGTTGTTCTTGTTATTCATTTGATTTTGACAATAAGTCTNGTGGTGCTTGTGCTAATCCAGCGCTCCTCCGGGGGNGGATTAGGTATGGGCGGNAGCGGTCAGGGCGGCATGATGGCCGGNCGGGGTTCTGCCACGTTGCTCACGCGGATTACAACGTATTTAGCGGTTGGTTTTTTCGTAACCAGTCTGGGTCTTGCCGTGATTGCTAAACAGCAGACGGCGGATAGTTCGATTTTCGATGTTGAAGACAANGNTATTGAACAGACTGAACCGGAAATTGTTCCCGCAGAAGACAAACCAGAACCAGTCATTCCTGATTCTGAATAAACTGGCCTGTGTTNTAANGCTCCCTCCTGTATAAANTCGGGGGCGGAGCTTTGGATCAGGTAATATAAATCCAATCCTGTTGCAAAAAAANAACAGGTTCATATTGTTCGGGATAATGATCAGCCCATGGCACGTTATATATTCATTACAGGCGGTGTTGTTTCTTCTTTAGGGAAGGGCATCCTGTCCGCAGCGCTTGCTGCCTTGCTCCAATCTCGTGGCTATACNGTCCGCCTCAGAAAACTTGACCCNTATTTGAATGTGGATCCGGGCACTATGTCNCCGTATCANCATGGGGAAGTCTTTGTCACCGATGACGGNGCGGAAACGGANCTNGACCTNGGNCATTATGAACGCTTNACCGGGGTGCCNNCCCGCNGGAGTGACAGTGTTTCTTCCGGAAAGATTTACAGCGATATTCTGGCCAAGGAACGGCGCGGGGACTATCTGGGCGCAACGGTGCAGGTGATCCCCCATGTGACCAACGCCATTAAAGAATTCGCCACGTCTGATATAGATGCGGATACGGATTTTGTCTTGTGCGAAATTGGGGGCACCATTGGGGATATTGAAAGTCTGCCATTTATGGAGGCCATTCGTCAGCTCGGCAATGACCTTGGCAAATCCAATGTCTGTTATATTCACCTGACCCTTGTGCCTTATCTGGCCGCGGCCGGGGAATTGAAAACCAAGCCGACGCAGCATTCTGTTAAAGAGCTTCGCAGCATTGGTATTCAGCCCGATGTTCTGGTTTGCCGTTCCGAGCATGAGATAGCAGATTCGGATCGCCGGAAAATTGCGTTATTCTGCAACGTACGGGAATCTGCGGTTATTCAGGCATTGGACGCGGGCAGTATTTATGAAGTGCCGTTGAATTATCATGCCGAAGGACTTGATGCGGAAGTATTATCCTCCTTTGGCATTGATCCGGGATTAACCGATGCCAACCTGACCCGCTGGCATGAGATTATGGAGCATGTTTCCAGTCCTGAGGGCAGCGTTACCGTCGCCGTGGTCGGCAAATATACCGAGTTAAAGGATGCCTATAAATCCTTGACAGAGGCCTTGATTCACGGGGGCTTTGCCAATAATGTCAAAGTCAATATTGAATGGTTTAATGCCAAGATTTTCGAAGAAGATGTCGATATGGCAGCTCATTTCGAACAAGTTGATGCTATTCTAGTGCCCGGCGGATTTGGTGAACGCGGGGCCGAAGGAAAGATTGCGGCAGCACGTTTTGCCCGGGAACAAAAAATCCCTTATTTTGGTATTTGTTTTGGTATGCAGATGGCTTGCGTCGAAGCAGCCCGGAATATGGCAGGGATTGAGGGGGCAAACTCTACGGAATTTGGCGAATGTAGCCACCCCGTTGTGGGCCTGATGACCGAATGGCAACAGGGCGAGGCGACCTATACCCGCAGCGAAAGTGATGACAAGGGCGGCACCATGCGCCTTGGGGCTTATAAGGCCAGACTGGTGCCGGGTAGCAAGGTATGTGAGATATATGGCAGTGAAGCCATATCCGAACGTCACCGCCACCGTTATGAGGTAAATATCAATTACCGCAAACAATTGGAAGATGCTGGTTTGACCTTCTCAGGCCTGTCGCCGGATGGGTCATTGCCCGAGATCGTTGAAATAGAGGATCATCCGTGGTTCATCGGGGTGCAATTCCACCCGGAATTGAAGTCCAAGCCCTTTGAGCCACACCCCTTGTTTGCATCTTTTATTGAGGCTGCGGTAAAACAATCCCGGCTGGTTTAAATTTTATATATTCCAAGAGGTAAAATATGACTGCAATTATTGACATCACGGGCCGCGAAATTCTCGACAGCCGTGGTAATCCGACCGTAGAAGTTGACGTAACGCTGGAAACCGGGGCTTTTGGCCGGGCGGCTGTACCATCGGGTGCCTCCACTGGCGCCCATGAAGCCGTAGAGCTGCGTGACGGCGGCGACCGTTATATGGGTAAAGGCGTTTTGCAGGCGGTAGAGGCTGTGAACGGTGAAATATATGATGCGCTGACCGGACTTGACGCGGAAGAGCAGATTATTCTCGACAAAGTCATGTGTGACCTTGACGGCACCACGAATAAATCCCGTTTGGGCGCTAACGCTATATTAGGGGTTAGCCTCGCGGTTGCCAAAGCGGCGGCTGATGAAGCGGCTTTGCCACTCTATAATTACCTCGGGGGGCCATCTGCGCGTCTGCTGCCAGTTCCGATGATGAATATTATTAATGGCGGTGAGCATGCCGATAATCCTATTGATAT
>JAESPY010000141.1 GCA_016765435.1 Emcibacter sp. | reverse complement strand
GCTCCGTCCCCAACTGATTACTGGGATATATATCAATGCGCAGGGTGCCAGACGAATATTCAAAAAGCTTTTCAGCCATATGGAGCATACCCAAATGTACCGGATGGCCAGATTCCAGAGAATGGCCCAGCCGAAGAATTTTAACGTCCTGCTGCTGATCGCAGCCGCCCGCCATCAACGCAAAACACACAAGCAGATAACGCCAGACAGGCCTGCCAAGTTGCATGATTATTTCCTACTTTTCTATTTATGCCCCAGTTGCTACCGGTAGCAATTATGCATTGGACATAAATAAATGTCAAATATGTTTCCCAAATACACCAACAAAGATGAAGATTACTCCCCTGAAAAACAGACAACAGGATTTTGCCTTTTGCAGATTACAGCGCTTTGTGTATAACAAGATTATTCAAAAAAATAATAGGGCGGGATTTTTGATACATGGACGATAATAGCAAGCAACCAACCATCAATGATGTTGCNCGCCTTTCCGGCGTTTCCAAACGAACGGTATCGCGCGTACTNAATAATTCNCCCAAAGTGAACGCCCAGACCCGNAAAACAANNCATGCCGTCATTAAAGANCTGGACTTTAAACCCAACAGACATGCCCGNGGGCTTGCCGGNAAAAAATCATATCTGGTCGGTATGATTTACGANAATCTGGANGCCCTTTTTATGGACGATACCCAGCGGGGTCTGATCGAAATTTTTTCCAAGGTCGGTTACGAANTGATTATNCATCCTTGCAGNTACACCAGTGAAACTTTGNTGGAAGATATCCATGATTTTGTCNGNCGTGCNCAGGTTGACGGTGTCGTGATNCTGCCGCCNGTATCAGAATTGAANCATCTGACGGATAATCTTCAGAAGACCGGCCTGCCNTACGTACGTATTGCATCCGTCAAGCAGGACAAGATTGAAAATATTATTGTCTCAAAAGACAGNGACGCCGTTTTTGCGCTCACACAGAAACTCATTTCCNTNGGTCANTCGAAAATNGGCTTNATTNCCGGGCCNNCGCATTANTTCTCGTCTCAGGAACGNTTAAGCGGCTTTCACGAAGCCATTGANAAATCCGGNCATGCCATCAANGCNGAATGGATCACCCACGGCGATTATTCATTCGATTCNGGTCNCGAAGCCGGNNTGAAACTGATGAAATTACAAGATCGNCCAACCGCCATCATCGCCAGTAATGATATCATGGCAATCGGNGCCATGCATGCGGTCGATGAATTGGGATTTTCGGTGCCGGAAGATGTNTCAATTGCCGGGTTTGACGANAACCTGATTGCGTCCAAGGTCCTGCCCCCCCTGACCACCATACGCCGTCCNGTGCGNNGTATGGCAGANCAGGCCGCCCATAAATTACTGGCGCAGATATCAGANGAAAAACAATCGGACGCCGCGCAGGAGACGTTCTTTACACCNGAANTGNTTATTCGCCGTTCAACCAGAGACATCTCTTAAATTTTATTTATCCAATAAATATCAGCNTGTTACACCGGGAATTAAAAANCCTTGAAAANNANTGCCATCGGTGGCATTAATAGGATACACTTTAAAAACANGGCACCANATGGCTGAGACCTCATCAATTNTAAACCCGGACCGNTTATTTCCCCCGGAAACANCAACCCGGAATATCGCCCGTTCNTTGTATGANGGCATAAAAGATCTGCCGATTATCAGCCCTCATGGGCATACCGATCCGCGCTGGTTTTCTGAAAATGCACATTTTTCTGACCCGACAAGTCTGCTGCTCATGCCCGATCACTATATACTGCGTATGCTGTATAGTCAGGGCATCCCGATGGANGANNTGGGNATCCGNCGTCTGGACGGCACAGACGTCGAAACGGATCTCAGAAAAATCTGGCATATTTTNGCCNCCAACTATCATTTATTTTCCGGCACGCCCAGCCGCNTNTGGATGGACCATGTTTTTGTNGAAGTTTTTGGCATCGACGAATTACTTTGTGCCGACACCGCCGATCAATTCTATGATTTTATCAACGGGCAACTCGCCCGCGAAGAATTCCGCCCCCGCGCCCTTCTGGACCGCTTTAATATTGAAGTTATCGCCACCACAGAAGGNGCCGTTGACGAGCTTACCCACCATAAAGCCATCGCGGGCACCCCCTGGGCCAAACGGGTCNTTACNGCNTTCCGNCCNGACGATGCCATTGATCCAAGCCGGGATGACTTTCTGGAAAATGTNCAAACNNTGGGNCAGATGACCCATGAAGACACCACNTCATGGAAGGGNTATNTGAATGCCCTGCGCGCNCGCCGNGCAGAATTCCGCAAATACGGCGCGACCTCCACCGATCANGGGCACCCAACNGCACGAACNGCNGATCTTAGCCCGGCGGACTGCGCGGCGCTATTTGGCCGNTGCCTGTCNGGNAAGGCAAATGCNGATGACGCTGAATTNTTCCGGGCNCAAATGCTGACCGAAATGGCTGGCATGAGCATCGAAGANGGCATGGTCATGCAAATTCACCCCGGNNCNTCAAGAAATTACAATCCAGATATCTTTGAAAAATTTGGCTATGATAAAGGGGCCGATATCCCCACCCCNACCAATTANATCGACGCCNTAAAGCCGCTATTGGATAAATACGGCAATGACAGNAACTTGAATCTCATTCTCTTCACCCTTGATGAAACGGCCTATAGCCGNGAACTNGCCCCCCTCGCCGGNCATTTCCCAAGTGTGAAACTAGGCCCCCCCTGGTGGTTCCATGACAGCCCCGAAGGCATGAACCGTTACCGNTTNCAGGTTATGGAAACGGCGGGAGCCTATAATACGGTCGGGTTTAATGATGACACCCGCGCCTTCATGGGCATTCCCGCTCGCCATGATGTGGCGCGCCGTATGGATTGCCGTTATTTGGCCAATATGGTCGCAGAAGGCCGCCTTAGTGTCAAAGAAGCCGAACGGCTTGCTCACGACCTGACGTACAGCCTTGTCAAACAAGGCTATAACTTATGACACCCCCGATTAGACTGACATCAACGTCCTTAGCTCATTGTCCATCTTCTCTGCACGGTCCGGGTTATAACCCGTCCGCATATGGTGTGGGGATGGTTCATCTGGGCATTGGAGCATTTCACCGGGCGCATCAGGCAGAATTCACCAATAGGGTTCTGGCCAAATACGGCGGCGATTGGCGGTCTGTTGGTGTTTCATTGCGCAGCGGGGCCGTCCGGGATCAACTGTCCCCGCAGGATGGCCTATATACGCTGGCGGTTAAAAATGGTGTCGTCACAGCATACAGCGTCATTGGCAGTGTTGCCGATGTACTTGTCGCCCCTGAAAATCCGCAGGCTGTGGTGGAATTGCTCAGTGATGAAAAAATTAAAATCGTCACGCTGACGATTACGGAAAAGGGATATTGTCAGGACCCTTCCACCAATAGGCTGAATCTGTCACACCCCTTTATTCAACATGATTTGGCAAATCTGAACCACCCTAAATCAGCACTCGGCTTTCTGGTCGCGGCCTTAAAGGTTCGCTTTCAAACACATCAGCAGCCCCTGACCATCATCAGCTGTGACAACTTGCCCTCAAATGGCCGAGTGCTCGAAGCCCTGCTGTTGCAGTTTGCAGAAAATACAGACCCGGCCCTTGCCCGTTGGATCAAAGACAATATCGCCTTCCCCGAAACCATGGTTGACCGGATTGTTCCCGCCACATTGGTAGAAGACCGCGCGGAATTCACCAATGCAACCAACCTGATTGATGAAGGTCTGGTCAAGGGAGAGCCTTTCAGCCAATGGCTGATTGAAGATAAATTCGCCACGCCCCATCCCGAGTGGCAGCATGTTGGCGTTCAATTTGTCGCCGATGTTCAGCCTTACGAGGAGGCAAAGCTGCGCATGTTGAACGGCAGTCACTCTGCCCTTGCGTATCTGGGGTATCTTGCGGGCTACACCTTTATCCATGAAACCATGGCAAACCCGGATTTTAACGGCTTTGCGGATCATTTAATGCGCCGGGAAGCCGCCCCCTCCCTCACCCCACCGAAAGAACTGGACCTAGAATTTTATGCTGGCGAACTAAAAGCCCGCTATGAGAATGCGGCTCTGCAGCATAAAACCCATCAAATTGCCATGGACGGCTCACAAAAACTGCCGCAAAGATTGCTCGGCATCATCCGTCATAATCTGAAAAATGATCTCTCCTATACGGCCTGTTGTCTCGCGGTTGCCGCATGGATGCGTTATGTTATGGGCACGGATGAACAAGGCAAACCCATAGATGTGCAAGACCCCCTTGCCGAAAAATTCAAAAAAATCGCCCTGCAAAATGGCAATGATCCCCAAAAACTTGTTGCCTCCTATTTAGCTGTTCGCGAAGTTTTTACCGAGGATATGCAACATCAAACAGCTTTCAGAGAAAAACTGGTCTTATGTCTCGGGCAGCTGTTAACCGATGGTTCAAAGAAAACCGTCGCCGATTTTATGCAAAAGCGGAAGCCATAACCTGCGGAACCTGGACCTGTCACATTTTAGTGCCACTCCCTGTTCTCATTTAAGCAGCTTTTCTTTCGAAAGCCATGGGACTTTTCCATCCTAACGTGGAATGTTTTCTCCGCGGATTGTAAAATCCATTTATATATTCAAAGATTGCAAGCTCAGCAAGGCGCCTTGTGTGCCAAGGGTGTCGCCAAATTAACTTTGCTTTGATTGTTTTAAAGAATGCTTCAACAACCGCGTTATCGCAGCAATTTCCTTTCCCACTCATGGATGTAAGATCTATAACCACGAGGGCTGACGTTCATAATTTGGCAGAGCCGAGAAATAGGGAGTATGCCATTATTTTCTTCGATGAATCTAAATCTCATGATTTTTGAGCCGCGAAGAATTTGGTGGCCTTTTTTAGCATTTCCCTATCCTCACGAAGCATCTTATTTTCTTTGCGTAAGCGTTGGTTTTCCTCAATTAAGTCGTCCCCAGGACTAGGGTTAAAAACCTGACCCTTGCTGTTTTTAATCCAACTATTCAATGTTGAAAAGCCAATATCAAAGTCAGAGGAAATTTGCCTTCTGCTAAGCCCACTTGTTTGAACGACCCGCAATACTTCTTGTTTAAATTCAGATGTTTTTCTTGATGCCATAACTTTTTCTCCTATTAGACATTATATCTCATTTCAGGAGCGGCACAAAAGCGGGACACGACCGTACTGCTACAATAGTTCGCGTTTCTATTATTATGGATCAATAAGTATTTTTTTTATGCGTTCCAGCATTGTCATGGCCTTACTCTTACGCGGCGTCAGTTGTTCACTGAGAATATAGCGCATCATCATTTCACAGACCAGTTCTCTATCTATGGTTTTGTTGATACGCGTTTCCCAAACATCGAAAACATCCTTTAAAAGATTCTGGAATTTCTGAATGGACTCGTCAAAAATGCGTGCATAATAGGTTAAGGCATATTCTGGGGCCACCTTCAGAAATTTTCTGGATGCCCCTTCCGTCATATAATCGTCGAAATAGCCTATAAAAGCTTCAAATTTTTCATCAATATCATCATAGGGTGCGATCGCGTCCGATAATTTTTTATAAAATCTCTCTCGCATAAATTCCGTAAACACATCAAGCAGTTCTTCCATAGAAGAAAAGTAGCGGTACAATGTACCCCGTGACACGCCCGCATGTTTACAGATGCCCAGAATAGTAATTTTGGTTTCACCGCGACGTAATAACAAATCTTCCGTTGCCAGCATGATTTTGTTGATCGTTGCCGTCGACCGGCGATCTTTTCTTTTATCCCGTGCCGAAAGACGCGGCGGAATTAAATCCAGCATAATCTCGGACGTACTTAACGGAGAATTATCCATGATAGACTTAAATATTGTTAATATTGCAAATTATTATCATTAAAAATAAACCAATGTCAAATAAAACACATCTATTATTTTATAAACAATTTTTAATATTCTGTCTAATATATATAATTTTTAAGAACTATTCGGCCTTCTGCTCCTGCTTCAAAAATATATTCTCAAAGTGACCGGCTGATAATTTCTTTCATAATTTCAGAAGTCCCGCCGTAAATGCGCGACACTCTGGCATCCACCCATGCGCGGGCGATTTTATATTCACTCATGAAACCATATCCCCCATGAAGCTGCAGAAACTTGTCCAGCAAAATATTTTGCATTTCTGATCCCATCAGCTTTGCCATGGCCGCCCTTTCGGGTGACAAGTCCCCTTCCATGACAAGCCGCAGGCAGTCATCAACAAAAACACGTAACATCGTTGATTGGGCCTTGGCTTCCGCAAGGGTGAAACGGCTGTTTTGAAAATCAAAAATACTTTTACCAAAGGCCTTGCGCTGCTTCACATAATCAACTGTTTCTTCCAAAAGCGTTTCAATTGACTGGGCTGCGCGCAGGGCAATAATCAATCTTTCCCATGCCAGTTGATGGGTCAGATATTTAAACCCTTCGTCTTCTTCACCCAGCCGGTTGCTCACAGGGACACGTACATCATCAAAATAGAGTTCAGAAGTATCCTGCCCCTTCAGGCCAATTTTTTCCAA
>JAESPY010000140.1 GCA_016765435.1 Emcibacter sp. | reverse complement strand
ATCCTTCTTGGGGGCACAGAACATAAAGCTGTCTCTCATATCATTCTGGCCAACCCTTGGGTCAGGTCGGAAGCGGGCCTCGCCAAAGCCTATGTGAAGCATTATTATCTGGATCGATTGAAAAGCCCGGAATTCTGGCGAAAAATATTCTCCGGTCATCTTAATATTACCTCTGCCCTATCCGGCTTCTGGTCAAATTTCCGACAAGCCTTTCGCAAGGAAGAACCCTCTTCCGAATCGGCCCCTGAAGAAGACAACCGTCCTTTCCCGGAACGGATGTTATCGGGGCTACGTGATTTTCAGGGTAAAACGCTGCTCATCATGAGTGGTAATGATCTGGTGGCCCGTGAATTCGACGACCTGATTTCCGCCGACAAAGCGTGGAAGAATATCATGGGGGAAAAAATATCCAGCCGCCTTGATATTGCGGAAACCGATCATACATTTTCAACGGAAAAATGGCGCGGACAAGTGGCGGCAGGCACCGCAGACTGGCTGCTATCCGCTCAATAAATCATGCATCTCCAGCGGCGTTTTAGGCTCACCGCCCATGTCATTGATGAAAAAATCAAAGAAGCTCTCCATGTCCTCCAGAAAAACCTCCAGAGCCTGAGCATTTTTCACATAGGGCGCACCGCCGACCATTAAAGACGAGCTATGGTAAGCGTAATTGAAATAATTCTTCCCCACGGCACACATACGGCGCACCATCCGCTTCTGGTCTTCGGCTCTGATCCCCTCTGGCGTCAGGGGAATACGTTCCAGCAATCCTGACTTGACCAAAACCCCGGCCATCAATGACCTAAAACCTTCGGCACCCGCCAGTCTGGGATATAAAAAACTGCCCCAGCGCGCCAGAAGACCGTCATAGCCCCGGCTGTTGGGCAATTCAAGAAGCCGTGTTCCCGCCACATCAAACCAATAGGGTTGTGACGGCAGATCAATGAAATTTGGCCCGGAATCATGGGAAAAATCCGTATCTGCCACCACACTGAGGTCCACCCGGTAGCCAAGCTGTTTCAATATCCGCGCCGTATTGGGTCCGGCACCATATCTTCCCGCCTTGAACACTTCTGGCCGCCGTCCGGTCTTTTTCTCGATAAGGTCCGTCAGTCTGGACAGCTTTGCCTTTTCCAGTTCATAGGGCAGATTTCCCGCATAGGAATTAACCCGGTTGACCTCCTCATCATCGGGCGGCGAAACCCAAGGATGTAGATGAGTCCCGATAAGGCAATCCCCTTGATCGGCCCAATCTTTCAAAATATTAATCGCCGTGTCATCTTCCACCACGGGACAATCAATACAATAGGTCGGCACGATGGCGTGTTTTTTAAAGATTTCCTGAGCCAGATGCTGATGCTGTATATTTTTCACCGCCCGACTGTTGCGGTCAAAAGGGGCCGCCCAGTCAAATTCTTCCTCCGTATCGATGACAACCGTTAACAGAGGCGGTGACGTGAACGGATGGGCTTTATTCCTCTTAGAAAACAAAAAAATACTCCAAATTTACGGCCATTAATTAATAGTGAACTTTTGCCCTATATAAAAATACAAAATAGGTGGATACTACAGTGGTTTATANTTAACATTACCATAGTGATGCTATCACCCGATAAACAATATTGGATTAAACATTGGAAGCCCTATCGAACCTGATCGTTAACTTATTATTTCTGTTTTTCAATCTTGGTATTTTTTATGCCATATACTGGGCCTTCAAGGAAGATGCTAAAATAGAAAAAGAAAAAAAACACCTCAAAAATCAAAATCATCTTAGAAATTAGCCCATGCGNGATATATTTATTTTTTCAGCNATCATNTGTATTGTACTCGCCGCCCTTCGCAAACCACAAGTTGGTATNTTAGGCTGGTTATGGCTTTCCATTATGAACCCCCATAAAGAATCTTATGGCTGGATTTACAGTTTGCCCATCCTTGATATCATTGCCGGGGCAACGCTATTAAGTGCTGTGATAAATTTCAAACAGGCAAAAAAAGCCCTTTTCCATCCCATTGCGATCATATTGCTCATCTTTTATCTCTGGACATGCCTGTCCACCCTCTTTGCAATTTCATATGATTTGGCGTTCCCTAGATGGCTTGACCATACAAAAACCATGATGTTTGTTTGTCTCATGTTACTGTTCCTCAATAGCAGGTACTGGATCATCTCCGCCATATGGGTCTTTGTATTCTCCGTTGGCTACACAGGTGTGAAGGGGGGGATTTTTACCTTACTCACCGGCGGCGGCGCTAGAATATGGGGCGCATCCGGTACCGCATGGGGGGACAATAACGGGGTATCGCTTGCCATGCTGATGGTGATCCCGCTGATTTTTGCCCTGAAAGAATTATTGGACAGGAAAATACTTCGGCTCGGCATATATGGCAGCGTACTCCTGGCATTTGTTACAATTTTGGGGACCCAGTCCCGGGGCGGTCTCGTCGGTATTTTGGGCAGTGGTTTGGTATTTTTCATCAGAACAAAGCATAAGTTTTCAATCGGTATCCTGATCATTTTGACGGGTCTTGCTGTCTTGGCCTTCATGCCAGATTCGTGGAAAGGCCGGATGCAAACCATTAATACCTATGAAGAAGACCGTTCTGCTTCNACCAGAATTCTTCAATGGAAATACGCCGTACAGCTGGCCTCGGAAAGCCCTATTATCGGCAATGGGTTTTACGCCCGTTATCATCAACCCTTCTATCAAAAATATATGGTTGGCATTGATGTTAACCGGGCCGTTCACAGTGTATTCTTTCAAATATTGGAAGAGCAGGGCTATGGTGGCCTGTTCCTCTATCTATTGCTCATGGTTTTGGCGATGGTATCGGCCAACAGGGTTGCAAAAAAAGNCATCAACCGACCTGATCTAAAATGGGCCGGCACCCTCCTGTATTATAGCCAATTCAGCATCGCTGGATTTGCTTTTAACGGGCTGACAATCAATGTCGGCTATATTGATCTATATTATTATATTCTGGCTTTTGTCGTACTGCTTATAAGTCACATAAACATCGAATTGGCAAAGCCAATATCAGAAAACACCAATCAGAAATCTCTGGGAAAATAAAAACATGAAAAAAATCATTCACCTCATTGCCGCCGCCCGTCCCAATTTCATGAAGATAGCCCCGCTCTATCATGCCCTGAATGAACAGGATTGGTGTGNCGTCCATATCATTCATACCGGACAGCATTATGACGCCAATATGTCAGACAGTATTTTTGCCGACCTGATGTTGCCCGAACCCCATTTTCATTTGGGCATTGGCAGTGGCTCCCACGCCTATCAGACCGGGACAGTCATGATGAAATATGAAAAAATAGTTATGGAAACCGAGCGGCCTGATTTCCTTGTGGTTGTCGGAGACGTCAATCCCACCGCCGCCTGTTCCCAAGTGGCNACNAANCTTCATATCCCAGTGGCTCATCTGGAAGCTGGCCTCAGAAGTGGCGACCGGCGCATGCCCGAAGAAATCAATCGTCTGGTCACTGACGCCATCTGCGATACCCTCTGGACCCCGTCGCCCGACGCCGATGAGAACCTGTTAAGAGAAGGCCACCCGGCAGAGCGCGTTGTCAGAGTCGGCAATATCATGATGGATAGCTTCGAGCTGTTACGCGATAAGATCGAAGCCGAAAAATCCCCGGAAAAAAATGGCCTGGAGGAAGGTAATTACGGCGTCGTCACCCTGCATCGTCCGTCCAATGTAGACGACCATGACACGCTTAAAAGTCTCGTGGATCAACTCATCAAAGTATCGGCAAAAATACCACTTATTTTCGCCGTCCATCCCCGCACCCGCAACAGCCTGCAAAAACATGGCCTGTGGGACCGCATCAACTCTGTTGACCAACTTAAACTGGTGGAACCAGTCAGTTATGTTCCCTTCATGAGTCTGGTAAAATCTGCCAAACTGATCATCACGGATTCCGGTGGCATACAGGAAGAAACAACCTACCTCAATATTCCCTGCCTGACCCTGCGCGAGAATACNGANCGGCCGATCACCATCACCGAAGGCACCAACAAACTGGTGACCGTTGATAANCTTATGGAAAATNTNGANCTTGTACTTGAGGGCAAATGGCGGTCCGGCACAAAGCCTGATCTGTGGGATGGTAAAACCGCAGGACGTATCGTAAAGGAAATAAAGAANTGGCTNTTTAACTAAGGCCNGTTTCTAATTAAGATCNGGATCTTTTGGTAAAAATTCNGGAAANGACAGNCCTTCGATAAGGTCTTTCAGCGTATGNCCATCNANCACGCTGAANAATGAATNCAGNGCCATTTGCAAAACACCGGCCAACATACATTGCTCAACAATTTTGCAATNNAAATTTTTATCGTCAAAACATTCAACGACGTCCAANTCATCCTCGGTATAGCGTATGAGCTGGCCAAGATTAATATCTTGCGCCAGCATCCCCAGGCGGAAACCGCCATTTTTCCCGCGCACGGTTTTCAAATAACCGCCTTTACCCAGTTCATGGACAATCTTCATCAGATGATTTCGGGAGAGTTCAAAGACCTCGGAAACTTCCCGGATTGAAACAAGCCGATCATCATTGACCGCAACATACATCAACAACCGCAAGGAATAATCCGTAAAGGCCGTCAATTTCATGACGAAATCCCNTCTTCTGCCTGTTGCTTTAAGATTTTTTGTTTCAGTATCTCGCTTTTGCGCATCTTCTCTGACTCTGATTTCAATTGACCGCAAGCCGCCAGAATATCCTCGCCTCTAGGGCTGCGAATCGGCGCGGAAATTCCCGCGTCAAATACATATTCAGAGAATCTTTTGATCTGACGATCCTCGGAACGTTGATAATTTGATCCGGGCCACGGATTGAACGGAATTAGATTTACCTTGGCATGAATGTCATATTTCCGGAGCAACCGCACCAGATTACGAGCATCTTCATCACTGTCATTGATGTCTTTGAGCATAATATATTCAAAGGTGATCCGCCGGGACCCCTTGGCCCCCGGATAATCCCGACAAGCCGCCAGCAATTCTTCCAGNGGATATTTTTTGTTAATCGGCATAATCTCATCGCGCACCTCATTGGTGACCGCATGAAGAGATATGGCCAGATTAACCCCGATTTCCACGCCACAGCGTTCCATTTCCGGCACCACACCAGAGGTTGACAGCGTGATCCGCCGCCGGGACAGGGCAATGCCCTGATCATCCANNATNATCTTNANGGCNNCCNNCACATTGTCAAAATTATANAGNGGNTCNCCCATGCCCATCATNACCACGCTGGACANGACNCGNCCCTCNNNCGGNGTNGGCCATTCGCCNAGNTGATCCCGCGCCACCAGAAACTGCATGACAATTTCCGCCGNGGTCAGNTTNCGCACCAGCCTNTGNGTNCCNGTATGNCANAATTTACAGGTCNANGTNCAGCCCNCCTGNGANGAGACACANANNGTNCCCCGGTCNTTNGNCTNATCNGGNATGAANACCGTNTCCACCTCATTACCATCGGGGAATTTCATCAACCATTTCCGGGTGCCGTCTTTTGAGGTCAGGTTTTCGATAATTTCCGGGCGACCAATGGTGAAATTCTCCGCCAGTTTCTGCCGGGCATCCTTTGAGACATTCAACATCTCGTCAAAACTTTTGACACCGCGATAATAAATCCAGTGCCAGACCTGTGTGGTCCGCATCTTGATCTGTTTTTCCGGGATGCCGATCTGCCGCAAGCGGTCGCCGATTTCCGCCCGGTTAAGGCCAACCATGGTTCTGTCCGCATCAAGCGTTGGGCGACTTACAACAGTCGGTTCTGTTCCAAGGGGTAGTGTCTGCATTTTAACTTATACCTTAACGACCGGACTACCAGTCAGATTACCGGTCAGGATTCTTACGGCAGGCCTTTGTAATAGCGTTATGCGCCGCCGTAAAGCCCGAAAGTGATCTGGACAATATAACGCTTAGCCTCATGCCGGTAAAAATTAATGTAGATCTGGCCCTGCAATATGCGCAAATAA
>JAESPY010000139.1 GCA_016765435.1 Emcibacter sp. | reverse complement strand
GGCAACGCCGTCTTGATCGAGCTCATATTTGATAATTTCAGTCATTTTCATATTCCTTCTTATACACGCTCGATAATGGTTGCTGTGGCCATGCCGCCGCCCACACAAAGAGAAGCAAGGGCCGTGGATTTATCGGACCGTTCCAGCTCTTCCAATGCAGTNCCCAAAATCATGACGCCTGTGGCGCCCAACGGNTGTCCCATGGCAATGGAGCCGCCATTGACATTGACNTTGGATGANTCAAGGCCCAGCTCCTGCATGAAGCGCAGGGAGACAACGGCAAAGGCTTCGTTGATTTCCCAGACATCAATATCATTTATACTCATGCCCGCCCGTTTCAGNGCTTTNTTGGCAGAGCGTCCGGGGCCGTCCAGCATCACAACCGGTTCGGAGCCAATATCGGCAAAGCTGATGAATTTCGCCCGGGGCTTAAGACCCAGTTGTTCGCCCATTTCTTTGGTGCCNATCAANANNCCGGCNGCACCATCGACAATGCCACTGGCATTCCCGGCATGGTGAATATGGGTGATTTTTTCCACNTGGGGGTAACGTTTCAGAGCGATGCTGTCAAAACCAAANTCACCCATATCGGCAAAGGAAGGTTTCAATCCGGCCAGTGCNTCCATGGTGGCTTCNGGCCGCATATGTTCATCATGGTCGAGCACGGTCATGCCGAGCTTGTCCTTGATAACGACCAGTGAGGCATCGAAATAGCCNTTGTCCCATGCGGCTTTGGCCCGTTGCTGGCTCTGNATNGCNAAAGCATCACAATCTTCGCGGCTGAAACCATAAAGATTACCCATCAGGTCGGCACCGATGCCTTGNGGGGCGAAACCAACTTCATAGGATGTCTGGGGGTCAACGGCCCATGCGCCGCCATCTGATCCCATAGGCACCCGTGACATGGCNTCAACNCCACTGCCGATGATCAGGTCGGCCTGTCCGGCCATCACCCGTGCGGCGGCATAATTTGTCGCNACCAGACCAGAGGAACAGAAACGGTCAATCTGNAAACCCGGTACATGATGACCATATCCTGCCATGATNCCAGCGAAGCGCGGCATGACGGANCCNTGTTCGGCCACNGGNGANACNGTGCCGGTGATGATNTCGTCCACAAGAGCCGGATCAAACTGGCTGCGGTCTTTNAGGNCTTTGAGGATTTGCGTCAGAAGATCAATAGGCGTTACNTCATGGAGGCTGCCATTGGCTTTGCCGCGGCCCCGGGGGGTTTTGACATAATCAAAAATATAGGCTTCAGTCATTTTTATATTTCCTTTGAAATTNGTCCGTTTAGAAGGATTGGGCGTCCAGTGCCATAACACTGTCGGCTCCGGCCTCGATTTTAACTTTTAAGGATGATGTCTCGGGCAGCATGTGCGTGTAAAAGAAGTCTGCTGTGATCCGTTTGTTTTCCAGAAATTCTTTATCACCTTCTCCGGCGGCGAGCATTTCGCTGGATTTCTTGACCATATCNGCCCAGAAATAACCCATGGTCACAAGCGCCATCAGGTTCAGGTAATAATGGGCGGCCGACCCGGCATTATCGGGATTGGCCATACCGTTTTGCATCAGCCACATACTTGCGGCCTGCAAACGGCCCAACGCTTTTTCCAGAAGCGGGATATATTTGCTCAGGCTCTCATTGTCTTTATTGTCATCAATGAAGGTCTGGATCATTTCGAAATAGGCCCGNATGGCGGCNCCGNNATTGGCNGGCAGCTTGCGGCCGATCAGGTCCATGGCNTGAATGCCGTTGGTGCCTTCGTAAATGGGGGCGATACGGGAATCACGCAGGAATTGCTCCATGCCCCATTCGCGNATATAGCCATGACCGCCAAAACACTGNAGCGCACGACTGGCGGCNTCAACCCCCTGATCGGTCAGATAGGATTTTAGAACCGGGGTAATCAGCGCCAGAATTTCTTCTGCCTTGGCCCGTGTTTCTTCGTCCGGGTGTTGGCGGGCGGTATCCACCTGAATACCGGCCCAGATGGACATGGCGCGGGACCCTTCGATGAAGGCCCGGTTGGTCATCAGCATCCGGCGCACGTCAGGATGAACCATAATTGGATCAGCTTTGTCATCAGGATTTTTAGCTCCGGTTAGCGCGCGGCCCTGAATCCGGTCATTGGCATAGGCGACCGCATTTTGTTGAGCNACTTCGGCAATGGACAGCCCCTGAATGGCAACGCCGAGGCGGGCTTCATTCATCATGGTGAACATGGCTTTCATGCCTTTATGCTTGTCGCCCAGAAGATAACCTGTGGCGTCGTCATAATTCATAACGCAAGTGGCGTTGGAATGGATGCCCAGTTTCTCTTCCAGTGAGCCACAGGAAACGCCGTTATTTTCACCGACAGAGCCNTCGTCATTAATGACATTGCGCGGAACAATGAANAGACTNATGCCTTTNACGCCTTCGGGGCCATCTGGAATACGAGCCAGAACCAGATGAATGATATTTTCCGTCAGATCGTGATCGCCAGCAGAAATGAATATTTTCGTGCCAGTGATTTTATAGCTGCCGTCATCCTGTGGTTCGGCTTTGGTGCGCAGCAGGCCCAAATCGGTACCGCAATGNGGNTCGGTNAAATTCATGGTGCCAGCCCATTCGGCGGAATACATTTTNGGCAGATATAANTCTTTCTGCTCGTCCGTACCCCNAGCATATATGGATTCTGTCGCGCCCTNGGTCAGGCCCGGATACATGGCAAAGCCCCAGTTGGCGGAGACCATGATCTCATTCAGTACCAGTCCCAGCGTCTGTGGTAAGCCTTGTCCGCCATAAGCGGTATCCCCGGTCATGCCCTGCCAGCCGCCCTCAAGATATTGGTTGTAGGCTTCCTTAAAACCATCAGGGGTGGTGACTTTGCCATTCTCCAGACGACAGCCCTGTTGATCGCCGGAAAGATTTATCGGCTGAAAGACATTTTCAGATATTTTGGCCGCTTCGTCCAGAATAGCGTCCAGAAGGTCTGGTGTTGCCTCGGCAAAAGCGGGAATATTGTTATATTGTTGCAGGTTAAAATAATCATGCAGTAAAAATTTTATGTCTTTCACAGGGGCTGAATAGGTGGGCATTTGTATCTCCTGAATTAAATTATTGCGGTGTGGTGGTCAGTGATCTTTTGACCAGGTTTTTTCGGATGTGAATTGGGTTGCCAATTTTCAAACATTTCAACGATTTCTTTGAGTTCCGTAATGGTCTCATTTATATCTTTTTTCTGCCGTTCCAGAATTTCTATTCTTTCCCGGCAGCTTTGCAGACCAAGCTCACGTTGTTTGGCTTTGCCGTCATCCAGATAATAAAGGTCGAGAAGTTTTCCCATATCGGCAATGGAGAACCCCACTCTCTTTCCCCGTAAAATCCAAGCCAATCTGGCGCGGTCTTCTTTGGAATATATCCGGGTTTGCCCTCGGCGTGAGGGGGAGATCAGCTTTTGATCTTCGTAATAACGCAACGTTCGAGGCGTTATTTCGAATTCTTCGGAAAGCTCAGAAATATTATAAGTTCTCTCAGTCATAATTTTCCATTTGTGGCGGCTCATTCGGGAACCTAAATTATAAGCAACAGATTTTAGAATCGATGAGGCTACCCTAGTTGACCTTTACGTAAAGGTCAACTAAAAAGACTATGGCACCCGAGTATTACCTAAAACAAGGGCGTGAGGGTCCATATTATGCAGAAAACAGTATCATTAAAAGGGAATTCTGTTTAGGATTTACTTGGAGTGAAAAAGGGTATAAGCAGCTTTAATAAGGTGCCTCGTAAACAGAAGACTGAAGTATAACGCTCATGCAGATTTACCTGCCTATTGCTGAAATTTCGATCAATATATTTTTACTGCTCGCTATGGGCGGTGGGGTCGGGTTTTTGTCGGGTATGTTCGGGGTTGGCGGCGGATTTCTGATGACGCCCCTGCTGATTTTTGTGGGTATTCCCCCGGCGGTGGCGGTGGCTACGGAAGCCAATCAGATTACGGCGGCGTCCGTATCGGGCGCATTGGCCCACGGCAGACGCGGCGGTATAGATTATAAAATGGGCGGCGTTCTGATTATCGGTGGCGCGGTCGGCTCTTATTTCGGCTCCATGATATTTACTGTTTTGAAGGCCACGGGTCAGGTCGATCTGATGATTTCGTTGGCTTACGTGCTGTTTCTGGGGGCCATTGGCGGCATGATGTTTGTGGAAAGTGTTGGCAGTATTCTACGCAATCGGCGCGGAGAACCGCCG
>JAESPY010000138.1 GCA_016765435.1 Emcibacter sp. | reverse complement strand
TTTCTTAAATTTCCTTCTTTCTTCTTATTCTGCAGGAACAGCTTGAGGAGCAGCTTGGGACAAGGGGACAGCATCCCCATCGCCGCGGGCTGTTCTCCACAGGTTATAGGTCATGATCAGCGCACCTGTGAGGAACAATAGTCCGCCAGTGGCCCGGATGATGTAATAGGGGTGCATGGCTTCCACGGTTTCCACAAAGGAATATTCCAAAAATCCAAGGCTGTCATAAGCCCGCCACATCAGGCCCTGCATGACGCCGGATACCCACATGGCACAGATATAAAGCACGATACCAATGGTGGAAATCCAGAAATGCATATTCACCAGTTTCAGGGAATAAAGATTCTTGCGTTTCCACAGCCACGGATACATGCAATAAAGGGCCCCGAAGCTCACATAAGCCACCCAGCCAAGGGCACCGGAATGCACATGACCAATGGTCCAGTCTGTGTAATGGCTGAGGCCATTGACGGCCTTAATTGCCATCAGCGGGCCTTCAAAAGTACTCATGCCGTAAAAAGCAAGAGAGACCACCATCATTTTCAGAACCGGATCGGTACGCAGTTTGTCCCATGCCCCGCTGAGGGTCATTAGGCCATTGATCATGCCGCCCCAAGAGGGCATCCATAGAATGATCGAGAAAGTCATTCCCAAGGTCTGTGTCCAGTCGGGCAGGGCAGTATAATGAAGATGATGCGGTCCAGCCCAGATATATAGAAAGATCAGTGACCAGAAATGGACGATGGACAAACGGTAGGAATATACCGGACGCTCCGCCCGTTTCGGCACAAAATAATACATGATGCCCAAGAAACCAGCGGTCAGGAAGAAGCCAACGGCATTATGGCCGTACCACCATTGTGTCAGGGCATCCTGAACCCCGGAAAACAGGCTATAGCTTTTTGGCTCAACAAAGGAAACCGGCATGGACATGTTATTGACCACATGCAGCATGGCAACCGTGACAATGAAAGCCAGATAGAACCAGTTGGCCACATAAATATGGGATTCTTTGCGTTTCCAGAGTGTGCCAAGAAATACCAACAGGTAAGTGACCCAGACAATGGTCAGCCAAATGTCCACATACCATTCCGGCTCAGCATATTCTTTACTCTGGGTGATGCCCAGAACATAACCGGTCGCGGCCAGAACGATAAATAGTTGATAGCCCCAGAAAACAAACCACGGTGCAATTTCTCCGGCCAGTCTGGTTTTGCAGGTGCGCTGTACCACGTAAAATGACGTGCTGATCAGAACATTGCCGCCAAAGGCAAAGATCACAGCGGACGTATGCAGGGGACGTAACCGTCCGAAATTGGTCCAGGGCAGGTCAAGGTTCAGGACCGGAAAGGCCAACTGCCAAGCAATAATATCCCCTACCAGAAAACCGGTAACGCCCCAAACAACTGAAGCAATCACGCCAGCCTTGATGACCCCGTCGCTATAGAAGACACCCACAGGAGAGGCTTCGGCCTTAATCTTACCGCCAGAGCCCATATTAAAGACGGCGACAATACCAAGGGTGAAGGCAATAATCATGATATAACCATGAAAGGCCATGGGGGCGGATGTGGTTTTGGCAACGATGAGAAGTGCCAGTAGAACACCGATGCCAAGACAGAGGGATGTTAGTCCTTTTGCTAAGCCATTAACGGTTGGGGGGGAATCGAGGGTTGTCATTTTTTCTAACCTGCATTTTAAATGTTAAACATTTTTATTGTGCAAAAATAGGGTGCCGTTACACATATTATTTAGTACATTGAATATTAGCATCCATGTAGTTTCGTACGAGTAGTCTATTTATATTGTCAAAACATTGATGCAGGTCAACTAAAAACCACATAAAAGACATGTAAAAAACACAATGCTGCTCTGCAGTGTCCGAATGGGGGGTAAAATTCTTGTATGAGTAACGCCTGTATGTTAGATCAAGACATCATATTTGATGGAAAAAATAACAAATATTTAAGAGGGGAAATGAAAAAGTGACATATGAAACAATTTGCAAGATTAATAAATTAACTATTATTACGGCTGTTTTGATGAGCCTTGCGGCTTGCGGTGAAAGTCAACAGAATGATTCGACGGCGCAGGCCATCCATGAGCGTGTTATGACCATTGACAGCCATGTGGATATATCTTCTGACTATACCTATGAACCGGAATTTGATCCGGGGCAGATGACGGACATGAAAGTCGACTTGCCCAAGATGGAAAAAGGCGGCCTTGATGCGGCATTCTTTGTTGTTTACGTGGGACAGACCGCACGGACGGAAGAAAATTATGCGGCGGCCAAAAAGGATGCTGTCCGTAAATTCGAGGCCATTCACCGGATGACCGATGACCTCTATTCCGATCAAATCGGGCTGGCGCGCGGACCGGATGAGGCGCGGCGGATATATAAAGAAGGTCGGAAGGTGGCCATTATCGCCATTGAAAACGGTTATGTCATCGGTAAAGACATTACGCTGGTGGAAGATTATTATAACCGGGGTGCCCGTTATATGACGTTGGCGCATAATGGTCATAATGATATATGTGACAGTGCGCAGCCAAAAGAAAAATTTGGCGACAGTCCAGCAGAGCATGGTGGGGTCAGTGCTTTCGGCGAGCAAGTCATCGCTGAAATGAATCGGGTTGGGATGATGGTTGATATCTCCCATGTGTCAAAAGACTGTATGATGCAGGCGGTGACATTATCTCGTGCGCCGGCCATAGCGTCCCATTCCGGGGTGCGGACATTGGCGGACCACCCGCGTAATCTGGACGATGGGCAAATGAAATTTCTGGCGGATCATGGTGGGGTGATGCAGTTGGTTGCCTATACGGGTTTTATCAAGATAGATCCCGTGCGGAGCGCGGCCTTTGAGGCTCTTATGAAAGAGGTTGCGGCGCTTCACGATTTGGCGGAAGACGATTATGAGAATCTTGAAAAAATGCCGGAATGGAAGCAGGGGCTTTTGGAAATTGACAAGAAATTCCCCATTGCCACGGTTCGGGAATTTGTCGATCATGTTGACTATGCCGTGAAACTCATTGGCATTGATCATGTGGGTGTTAGTTCGGATTTTGATGGCGGCGGCGGCATTACCGGATGGAATGATGCGTCGGAAAGCTTAAATATCACAGAGGAACTTGTGGCGCGGGGCTATTCGGAACAGGATATCGCCAAGATATGGGGCGGTAATCTGCTGCGGGTATGGGCCGAGGTGGATAAGGTGGCCGCGACGATATCGGCGAAATAATCTTCTTGTGAGGGGCTTGTTTGGAAAAATATACCAATCTGAATAAATTTTTATGTAATTCTTTACATGTCTTTTACATATTGCTCGTAATGTAGCCTTTCGCATATAGGGTAATGAGTTAAATATTATTATCCTGTGACAATGGCAAACTGCCGGTAACGGTGGGACGCAAAGCCTCTGGTCCTGATAAAGGATAGCAGGGTTACCGCAAGGAGATAGTATAATGCGCGTACAGAAGAAGTGAATACCAATGGACATGTTTCCAGTAATTTTGAATATAAAAAAGAACTGGCTTTTCAATTGGTAAAGCGATTTGGCATGACCGCCGCTCGCCAGACATGTATTCAGAATAAATGGGATGAAGTCCTGAAGGCTGTAGATTCCGTCAGAGTACATTAAAAATCATTGATATCAGGTCATAGATTATAGAAATTTATGGCCTGATTTTTATCAGATATGACTTTATCTTTTGCAACAACGATAGCTTGTGACCGTCTGTCCATGCTTTTGCGTTGTTCCTGTGGGCCTGTATGCTTTGTCGTATAAAGCCAACATAGGCCTGTGTTTTTCAGGCCTTTTTCCCGACTCATTTTTCATATAGTAAATGTCATTTATAAATATGCGATAATATCGCGTATAATATAAGAAATGTTTCGTCAAACATGGTGATATTTAGATAATATTTTTTATATTAAAGAAATATCCAGAAANTTTTTCNCCNNTTNAANGGCNTTTTTTTATAACTTATCAGTAACANGNTGANGATAAGNCNAAGTAATAACAGTNTTTTCTAGTANAANTTAACGTTATTTNATTACANNGNATGATGTGGNGNTNNTNTGNAAAACAAGTTTTTTTCAATTTGGCCCTAAGCAGGTCTTGTAAAACACACAGAAATTGGGATAGTGTTCGNACAGTTCCGCCATTCAGATTCTATATTCGAATACGGGATTGGGATGGATAGGGAGTCTAAGCGCTNAAATGCGGNAATAATAATCCTTGGGTAAACAGGGNTNGCATTTGGTTCACGACNAATAGAANTACTAATGGATGCAAGGGGAATGCCTTATGATGAATNCTTANCCAAATATNAAGAAGNNCTTCTTTNTATCTGTGAAACGTATTTGTTGTGATGTCATTGAAACNGNCCTTCGTTCNTTANTAGCCATGTCAAATGGTATAAAACTTAACAATTTNAAAAAAGCTGTAGGAAGAAGAATGATTAAGCATCGAGTTAGAACAGTGGTTCTTTCCGCCGTTGCTGCGACNTCCCTNNTATGGGGNGCGGGCAGNGCGGGTGCAACTGATTTGAATCAGGTTCTGGAAGTTGGAACAAAAGCAAATCAGATGGCACAACAATCACAAGNAAAAANCAATAAGACTGTTGATCAAACTGATAAAATTATTGGTGATTACAAAGGAGTTCTGAGAACNATTGAAGGTCTGCGTATTTATAACGCACAGCTTCAACGNCAGATCGACCTTCAAGTGGTTGAAATGGGNAAATTGACNAAATCCATTAAAGGTGTGACTTACGTTAANCGTCAAATTACACCTTTGATGATGAAAATGGTTGATGCTCTCGGAGAATTCATTGACAATGATCTTCCGATCAAACGGGAAGAACGTATTGCCGGTATCGCCCGTCTGAGAGAATTGATGGACAATCCGAATGTTGATGCTTCTGAAAAATTCCGTAGCGTATTTGAGCTGTATCAGATTGAAAGTGAATATGGTCGTGCGGTTCAGGCTTATACCGATAAAGTAATGGTCGGTGGTAACGAGCTTGAAGTTGATATGCTTCATATTGGCCGTATTGCCTTGGTTTATCAAAGCCGTGACGGTGTACAGTCCGGTATGTGGGATCAAGNAACTCAGTCATGGGTTGAGCTAGACGAATCTTATCGNAAACCAATCAAACAGGCTCTGGCCGTGGCACAGAAGAAAGCCGCTGCTGATACACTGTTGAGACTACCGCTTACCGCACCAATTGCTGGTAAAATGGAGACAGCACAATGAGAAAANTAGTACGTATTATCGCTGCTGTTGCCCTGATTACNGGGTTCGCTTCGTCAGCATTCGCGCAAACTGCGCCAAAAGCCAAATCGCTTGANGCGTTATTGGAACTGGTGAAACAGGGAGCTTATCAGGAAAATCAAGAGAATAAACGTCGCGAAAGAGAGTTTGTTCAACAGAAATCCAAGCAGCAGTCTATATTGGCNAGTGCCCGCANTACNCAGAANCAGGAAGAGCGTCGCTCTAACCGTCTGGAAGCGGAATTTAAAGCCAATGATGAAAAGATCNCCAAGNTGGAAGANGAGCTTTCCCATGAACTGGGTGCTTTGAAAGANCTTTTCGGTGTTNTGCAACAGGTGTCTGGTGATACCAAAGCTGTGTTCCATGATTCNATCATCTCCGCACAGTTTCCNGGTCGTGAGGNTTATTTGAATGAACTGATNGCAAAAGCNTCNAGTTCCGAACTGCCGACCATCGANGAAATTGCGCGTCTGTGGTTTGAAGTNCAACGGGAAATGACNGAATCNGGCAAGATTGTNANATTCAANGTNGATGTTCAGTATCCAAATGGTGANATTNCNNAGNGNGAAGTGATCCGTGTCGGAACATTNAANCTGATCTCNGATGGNAAATATCTGGAATGGCGTACAAANTACCAGAATATTGCTGANCTNCCNCGNCAGCCNCAAGNCGCGCTTCCTGGANACAGCNGCAGANCTTCAGNCTGTNTCANCNGGTTACACGGCCTTTGCGCTTGACGTATCGCGNGGTGCTATNCTCAGNCTGTTGATTNNGGANCCGAGCATNATCGAACGTATCGATCAAGGNGGNATCATCGGTTATATNATCATTTACGGTCTGGGACCGCTCAGCTTGCTGCTGATCATCATTTCCGGTCTGGCTCTGGTGGTTACGCGTAGTAAAGTNAAAGCGCANATCCGCAGTGATGAAGTTAATGACAACAACCCGCTGGGTCGTGTCTTGGGTGTTTATGACAACAACAAAAGCGTTGATGTTGAAACATTGGAGCTGAAACTTGATGAAGCAATTCTGAAAGAAATTCCAGCCCTTGAACGCTTCCTGACTCTGATTAAGGTGATCGCAGCGATTTCTCCGCTGATGGGTCTTCTTGGTACGGTTACCGGAATGATCAATACCTTCCAGGCAATGACATTGTTTGGTACTGGTGATCCGAAACTGATGGCTGGTGGTATTTCTCAGGCGCTTGTGACAACTGTTCTTNGTATTGTTGTTGCCTTGCCTACTCTGTTCCTGCATTCAATTGTTGCCGGATGGAGCAAGGGTATCATCCATACGCTGGAAGAGCAGAGTGCCGGTATTATCGCCGTCCATGCTGAACAGGGTCATAAAGGAGCCTGATTATGTATGAGCTAATAGGTTTGTTGGAAAATGTTCGTGACTTCATGGAAAAGGGGGGACCCGTCCTGAATGCGATTTTCATCACGATCTTTGTGCTCTGGGCTTTGGTGTTCGAGCGGATGATGTATTTCCGTACCGGACATCGTAAACAAGTGAATGAGGTTATGGCTACCTGGGAAGCTCGCGCTGAGCGGACTTCCTGGTACGCCCACCAAATTCGCGGAGCCATGATCAGTCAAGTGACCATGGATCTGAGAAGCAATATATCTTTGATAAAAACATTGGTGGCGATTTGTCCACTGATGGGGCTTCTNGGAACCGTATGGGGTATGATTGAGGTTTTCGATGTAATGGCAATCCTGGGCAGTAGTAACGTTAAAGCCATGGCGGCTGGCGTTTCTAGGGCCACGATCCCGACAATGGCAGGAATGGTTGGTGCACTTTCGGGTGTGTTCGCCGCTTCCTACCTTGAAGGTCGGATGAACAAGGAAGCCGAATTNCTTGAAGACCATTTAACAAAAGATCATTGAGAGATTANATATGCGTAAACACGNTTCAANAGAAAATGATGATGCNGAAATTGANATGACACCGATGCTTGACATCGTGTTNATCATGCTCATCTTCTTCATNGTTACCTCTTCCTTNCTCAAGGAAGCNGGTATTGAAATTAACCGCCCTGATGCTTCCACTTCGGTGAAAGCAGACAAGGCAAATATCATGATTGCCATAAACGAGAAAAATGAAGTCTGGATGGAAAANCGCCGGGTTGATGTTCGTGCTGTACGGGCCAACGTGGAGCGTCTGCGGGCTGAAAACCCGGAGGGTTCTGTGGTTATCCAGGCTGATGTCGATTCCAAAACTGGCGTCGTAATGGAAGTTGTCGATGCGGTTCGCAAGGCAAATGTTCATGATTATATAGTGGCGACAAAAGAAAAATGATTGTACGTTATACACTTTCAGCTGTATTCGCTATTCTCATCACCTTTACCTTGTTTTGGGGGATGCAATATCTTATTGCAACCGGTAATAACCCGCTGGAAGGTAAAGTTGAAGGCCGAAGGGTAGAGATTGGCGAAGTACGGGAGGCTCAGGAAACTGAGCAGGTAATTCGTAAACCCGATAAACCCGAGGACAATGATATGCCCCCGGAAACACCAGAACTGAACATGGATACCAATGTTGATAACGTCAATACCGGTATCGAAATTGGCATGGCGCCGGTATCTGCGGATGTCAGCGTTGTCGGGACCGGTGGTTTTGCCGCCAGCGATGGGGATTATTTGCCCATCGTGAAAGTGGCGCCAATCTATCCCCGGCGTGCTCAGGAACGCGGCCTCTCAGGATATGTTATTGTGGAATTCACGGTGACAAAATTTGGGACGGTTGCCGATGCCAAGGTTATTGAAACCACCAACTCTGTATTTAACCGTGCGGCGGTCAAAGCGGCGATGAAGTTTAAATACAAACCAAAGGTGGTTGATGGTGAACCGATTGATGTGGCTGGTGTTCTGCATAAAATCACGTTCGAGATGGAAGATAAGTAGAGGAGCATGCGTATGAATAAAATTACCAGACTTACGAAGGCTCTTGTATCTGTAACGGCATTATGTGGGGTTATGGCGGTTGCTACCGTCGCCCCCGTGATGACCGGTATCTCGGATCAGGCTTTTGCGGCGTCGACCGATAAAGATAAACGGAAGTACGAAGACCGTAAAACACGCAGGACTCCGGCCCTGAGTGAAAAGATCTATAAGGTTTTGGGCAAGGCCCAGGAACAGGCAGATCTCAATGATTATCCGGCGGCGTTGCAGGTTCTTGAGGACGGGCTTGGTTACAAGCTTCAAAAACTCAACAGTTATGAGCGGGCCCAATATCATAACTTCAAAGGATTTCTCTATTATAGTCAGGAGAAATACAATGAGGCTTTAAGGTCTTATGAAGATGTGCTGCGTCAGGAAAACTTACCTGCCGCGATGGAAGATACCACGGTTTACACCATGGCACAGCTCTATTTCATCAAGGAGGACTATAAGAGTTCGATCAAGATGATGTTGCGTTGGCTTGAGTATCAACCTTCTCCTACGGCACAACCTTTGGTGCTTTTGGGGCAGGCTTATTACTCCCTTGGTACTGTGGACGGCATTTCGGAGGCTCAGGCTGCGGTTGAGTTCAAAAAAGGCATTCCTTATATCTTGGACGCCATTGAACTTTACAAAGCTTCTGATAAACAGCCTAAAGAAAACTGGTATCTTTTGCTTCGGGTTATGTATTTCGAAATGAAGGAAAACCAGAAAGTTGTCGATATTCTGGAACTTTTGGTCAACAAATGGCCCAAGAAGGAATATTGGTTGCAGCTTGCTGGCATGTACGGCGAAATGGGCTCCGATGCCAAATCGGAAAAAGTCCGGGAAGCTTTAGAGAAAAAGCAGTTGGCGACCTATGAAACGGCCTACCGTCAGGGTTTCCTGGCCAAGGGCAGTGAACTGGTTAATATGTCACAGCTTTACATGTATCATGAGGCACCCTACTGGGCATCCGTTGTTCTGGAAAAGGGTATGAAAGCCGGGACGATTGAAAAGGACAAGAAAAACTACGAAAACCTTGCCCAAGCCCGGATTAATGCTCAGGATATGCGGCAATCTCTGAAGCCGTTACGCACAGCGGCAGAATTGTCAAAAAATGGCGAGCTTTATAAAAAGCTTGGTCAGGTATATATGCAGCTTGATGATTACAAAAACGCCGCAAAATTTCTGGGCTTTGCCCTGAAAAAAGGTGGCTTGAAGCGGCGGGATTCCGTCGCGGTGTATCAGGGCATGTGTTATTTCAATCTTGGCCAACTGGATAAAGCTCGGAAATCTTTTGAAATTGCCGTTAAGGACAAGCGAAGCCGTAAGCAGGCCCGCAAGTGGATTTCTTATCTGAGCAGAGAAAAGAAACGTTTGAAGCAGATCAAGGAGTTTTTGGGTTAGAACTCTGACTGTTGTAAATACATAGATTTGATATGAAAACAGGACGGTAAAGTTATCGTCCTGTTTTTTTATTGGCATATTTATGAGCGAGAGGACTTGTGTGTTTTTTTATACTGTTCTATCCTGTTTTATGGTGTAAGAGGACCGGAATGTTTCGGAACCTGATCTTGAAAGTCTGGCGGGAAGTTTGTGGGAAATTTAGATTTGAGCAAATCGGGATAGTTTATGACGTTACTGGCACATATTTTGATTGCGGCGACTTATGCGCTGATAGGGGCATTCGTTGCCTTTGTCCTTCCTGGTGTTTTCTCATCTGTCGAGGGCACCACGGCTTTGATTTTCGGCAGCGTGGTGTTTTTGGTCGGGCTGCAATTTCATACGATGTATATCTGGAAAATTGGCAAAGAAGATACGGTAAGCCGATTGCTTGCCTTGCATCAGGATTATCAAGTGAGCATTGACAGGCTTGAGGAGAGCAAGACGGAGCTTGATGAGGTTCGGGAAAAACTATACATGCTGGACAGTCAGCAGAATACGG
The DNA here is from genome assembly GCA_016765435.1 of Emcibacter sp. GTDB lineage: Bacteria > Pseudomonadota > Alphaproteobacteria > Sphingomonadales > Emcibacteraceae > Paremcibacter. Next base: position 4,286 of record JAESPY010000138.1, on the reverse strand, counting down.
AAATTATTTCGGAAATGCATGTCTTGCAAACCTTGCTTAATCAGGTGATCGAAAAATCTGGCAAGTCACTGGAAGAACGGGTTGATATCGAAGGTGCCTTAGGTAAGGAAGAGCAATCCGCCAAAGGAAATTTACAGAAAAAGCTGGAGAAGATAGAGCGCAGCGATGGCGAAGTGCTGAATATCATGCATCATGCGTTGGAGGGGAACCGTGTTGACCTTTATCTGCAGCCTATTGTGGCATTACCTTCCCGGCGGGTCATTCATTATGAATCCTACAGCCGTGTTCGGGATGAGGAAGATAATGTTATTTTCCCGTCGCAATATCTGAAACTGGCAGAGGATAGCGGCTTGGTTGGAACATTGGATAACTTGTTGTTATTCCGTTGTATTCAGGTCATTCGCAGATTAGGGCCTCGGCGGCCGGATTTGCGTTTCTTCTGTAATATTTCTTCGGTTTCTCTCAATGACAAAGAATTTTTCCCGCAGTTCATTGACTTTATGATGGAAAATCATGAGCTATCGGACCGCTTGATTTTTGAATTTTCCCAAAAAGATGTGTTGCGGCATTCGGCGCTGGTGGGGCGCAGTCTGGCCACATTGGGGCGTCGGGGTTTCCGTTTCTCTATGGATCATATTGTTGATCTGAATATGGATCTGGCGGATCTGGCCTCGCGTTATTTCCGATATGTTAAAGTTGATGCCAAAGTGATTCTTGATCAGGGGGTTGATATACATCCCGATGATCTGAAAGAGGCATTTAGCCGTTATGATCTTAATCTGATTGTTGAAAAGATCGAGAGCGATCAGACGATTGTTGAAATACTTGATTACGGCATGGATTATGGTCAGGGTTATTTGTTCGGAGAACCGCGTTTGAGCAGCGATACCCGTTTGGATTTATAAACCATCGCAGCTTTAGGAAAATAAAGCATCAATATCTGATTGGGTGGTATTGCCGGTTGATTTTGGATCAAGGGCAGCCGTTCCGTCTCCTTCGTATGATACGGGCTTTGGCGGTGGCGTCTGGGCCTTCTTTTTGGCCTGAGCCTCTGCCTTCTTTTGTTTGGCCTGCTCAATCAGATTGGGTTCTGTATCCGACACATCCTTCGCAACGGCTTCAGCAACGGGCTCAGCAGTTTCTGCCACAGGTTCAACGGCTTCAGCAACAGGTTCAACGGCTTCAGCAACGGGCTCAGCAGTTTCTGCCACAGGCTCAACGGCTTCAGCCACAGGCTCAGCAGCTTCAGCCACAGGCTCAGCAGCTTCAGCCACAGGCTCAGCAGCTTCAGCCACAGGCTCAGCAGCTTCAGCAACGGGCTCAGCAGTTTCTACCACAGCTTCGACGACTTCCGCCACGGGTTCAACAGTCTCAGAAACTTCTTCTACTGCGGCTGGCGGATTATTGCCCGCTGCTGCGTCAGAAGGCTCTGCAAACATAAAGTCAATATCTTCTGTACTGGCATTTTCAGAAACAGCGGCAACGGGTTCTGCTACTTCGACAGCTTGCTCTGTTGCCGGAGCGACAGTCTCAGCTTCATTCGCCTCTGGCGTGGCGCTGGCCTCTACCGGTTCATCATCCTCAATTTTGCCGTTTAACAGGGCGTCAATATCTGATTGTTCCATGCCTTCGCCCTCAAGCGCAGGGCCATTTAACAGGGCGGCATCTTCGTCGATATCTTCTTCAGCAGTATTTTGATCAGGTTTGGCTTTATCCATTACGCCAAGAATATTAACCAACCGGGATACACGGCTTTCCACATGTTCCAATGTGCTAACGACTTTGCTTATGCGTTGTCCGGTGATGTCCTGAAAGGAACAGGCCTCGAATATCTGCATTACGGCATCATTGACGGTGGTGCTATAGGCCTCCATATCGCTTGTATCTGCTTCCATGATTTTTTCTGCAGATTCCATAATGCTGTTGGTGGCGCTTTCGGTTTGCTGGACAATGGCTTCTAGTTCCAGACCGGCGCGGGGAATGCCCACCGTATCACTATGTTCCGGTGATAAAGATGAAATCTCCAAACGGGCATCATCTATATAATCGGCCAATTCCTGACATTCCTGATATATGGTCAGGTCAATGGATTTGAAATAGCTTTCAAGGGACCGCATTAAAACCTCGGTCAGGGCAGCGACATCCGGCAAAGAGACAGCCTGATGATCACCATTGCGTAACCGATCCACCAAAGGACCGATATGTTCTGGTAAAAGGCCTACTGACATTAGAATTCTCCAAGTACGGCGGCTAATTTCTGTTTCAGTGTTGCCGCATTAAACGGTTTCACAATATAATTATTCACACCGGCTTTTTTGGCGGCGATGACATTATCGGTTTTGGATTCGGCCGTAACCATGATGAAGGGCGTTTTCTTGAGGATATCATCCGCCCGCACTTCCTTGAGCAGTTCGTAGCCTGTCATGGGTTCCATATTCCAATCGGAAATGATCAGACCATAACTTTTAGCACGTAATTTATTCAGGGCTTCTGCGCCGTCACTGGCTTCGTCAACGTTATTGAAACCTAACTGTTTCAAAAGATTGCGAATAATACGTAACATGGTTTTATAATCATCTACGATGAGGATGGGCATTGCTTTATCTACGGCCATAATTTTCCTGCTTACTTGAATTAAAATGCTGTTTTGTGCAAGCTGTGTTTAACCACTTTTTGCATCTGACTATTTCAAATTACCGCAATCCTTTAAAAAAAAGGTTAATGGGGGGTGACTATATGATTTTTTATTTGCTTTATGTTCTCCAGCGTATTAGGCACAGAATGAAGAATATCGGTTATGATAAGAGGATGACATATGTCAGACATGAAAGAAGCCTGTCTCGAGGCGCTTGAAATGGGCCAGTCTTACAGCACTATAAATGTGGTGAGTGATGAGGATATTGTGAAATTCTCCGAGGTTACCGGGGATGTGAACCCCATACATCTGGATGAGGACTATGCCAAGAAGTCCATTTTTGGCGAACGGATTGCCCACGGGATGATCTCGGCGGGTTATATTTCTGCAATTTTTGGCACAAAGTTTCCCGGCCCCGGCAGTATCTATCTGTCGCAGAGCCTGAAATTCAGGGCGCCGGTAAAAATCGGGGACAGTGTTGAAACGACTGTGACGATTGTGGAACTGAATGAAAAGCGCAAACGGGTCACGCTTAATTGTGAATGTAAGGTCGGGGATACGGTGGTATTAACCGGGGAAGCCCAACTTATGGTGCCAAGCGAAAAGGGCTGACGTTTGGGTCTGGACCATAAACTCACATTAGAGTAAAAACAATTATGAAAATTTTCAGGCATTATAACAATCTACCGGATGACGTTAAGGGCAGTGTTATTGTGCTGGGCAATTTTGACGGATTTCATAAAGGTCATCAGACTGTGATTGGCCGGGCCGGAAAATTGGCTCGGAAAATGAATGTGGGCCTTTCTGTTCTGGTGCTGGAACCTCATCCCCGCAGCTATTTTAACCCGGATCAGGATGATTTCCGCCTGACGTCTTTTCGGACCAAGACTCATTTGCTGGAAGAATTCGGGGTAGATACTCTCTTTGTTCTGCCGTTTGATAAAAAACTGGCGCAAAAAACAGCAGAAGATTTCATTACAGGAATTCTGGTGGAAAGCCTTGGCATAAGCCATGTCTTTGCCGGGTATGATTACCGTTTTGGGGCGGGGCGAGGCGGCAATGCCGACCTGTTGCAGAAGATGGGGCAGTCGAAAAATTTCGGTGTTACCATTGTTGAGAAAATTATGGAGGGCGATCATACTTATTCCTCTACCAATATCCGCGACAGCCTGCGGGCGGGAGACGTGCGGCTTAGTGCGGACCGATTAGGTCATTGGTGGCATGTGGAAGGCCATGTCCTGCACGGTGACAAGCGGGGCCGGACGATTAATTTTCCAACGGCCAATCTGTCCATGGAAGGTTACATCAAGCCAAATTTCGGCGTTTATGCCGTGCGGATAATCATTGAGGACGGCCCGGCAAAGGGGGTCTGGAACGGGATTGCCAATTTGGGTAAACGGCCGACCTTTGATAAAGATGATCTGATGCTTGAAGCCCATATTTTTGATTTTGACTTTGATATCTATGAGAAGCCGATCAAGGTGGAATTCGTTGATTATATCCGGGCCGAACAAAAGTTTGACGGGCTGGATAGCTTGAAAGCGCAGATTGAAAAAGACACGATAATCGCGCAGAAAATTCTGTCCGATTCCAATAATCAGCAAGCCTCTATTCCGGCCCCTCGGCTGGCGGACCATCTTTAGGGTCCCCT
>JAESPY010000137.1 GCA_016765435.1 Emcibacter sp. | reverse complement strand
TGGATCTTCCTGAGCCAAACGGTTCAGAGCAATACCCATTTTTTCCTGGTCAACCTTGGTTTTCGGCTCAACCGCAACAGAAATAACCGGATCCGGGAATTCCATACGTTCCAGCACGATCTGCTTGGTGAGGTTACACAGCGTGTCACCGGTTGTTGTCTGCTTCAGACCACAAAGGGCAACAATATCGCCTGTACGCGCTTCTTTAATATCTTCACGGGAGTTGGAATGCATTTGCAGCATACGGCCAACTTTTTCTTTCCGACCCTTCACAGAGTTGATAACCATCGTCCCCGCTTCCAGAACACCGGAATAGATACGAGCAAAAGTCAATGTTCCCACAAACGGATCGGTCATAACTTTAAAGGCCAACGCAGAGAAAGGCTCGTCATCGGAAGGCGCACGGCTCATGACATCATCACTATCCACAGCCACACCCTGAACATCCTTAATGTCCAAAGGCGACGGCATGAAATCAACAACGGCATCAAGCAATGTCTGAACGCCTTTGTTCTTAAAAGCCGTTCCACAAAGAACAGGTACAAAATTACCTGCGATCGTCCCTTTACGGATGAGCTTCTTCAGTACTTCCTCAGAAGGCTCTTCACCTTCGAGGTAAGCTTCCATGACTTCTTCGTCCAACTCAACAACCATATCGATCATTTCGGTCCGGTATATAGCCACATCTTCGGCAATATCAGCAGGAATTTCGACTTCCGCATAATTGGCGCCCATTTCTTCGTCTTCCCAGACGATGGCGATGTTTTTCACCAGATCCACATGACCTTTATATTCTGCTTCCGCACCGATCGGATATTGCAGAACCAACGCATTAGAGCCAAGGCGATCCTTGATCATCTCAACACAACGGAAGAAGTTAGCCCCCATACGGTCCATTTTGTTGACGAAACACATACGAGGCACATTGTATTTATCGGCCTGACGCCATACAGTTTCAGACTGTGGCTCAACACCGGCAACAGAATCAAACACCGCGACCGCGCCATCAAGAACCCGCAAAGACCGTTCAACTTCAATTGTGAAATCCACGTGACCGGGCGTATCAATGATATTGATGCGGTAATCATTCCAGAAACAGGTTGTCGCCGCAGAAGTAATGGTAATACCACGCTCTTGCTCTTGCTCCATCCAGTCCATTGTGGCCGCGCCATCATGAACTTCACCGATCTGATGACTAACGCCTGTATAAAACAGAATCCGCTCAGTCGTCGTTGTCTTGCCCGCATCAATGTGGGCCATGATGCCAATATTGCGATAATCTTTTAACGGTGTAGTACGTGCCATTTTTCTATGCCTTTAACCTGCAACTACCAACGGTAATGGGAGAATGCTTTATTCGCATCTGCCATTTTATGGGTATCTTCGCGCTTCTTAACAGAGGCACCCCGATTGTTCAGCGCATCCAGCAATTCGCCTGCCAGACGTTCTGTCATTGTATTCTCATTCCGCTTGCGGGACATATCAATCAACCAACGAATGGCCAATGCCTGCCCACGTTCCGAACGGACCTCGATCGGAACCTGATAGGTGGCTCCCCCCACACGGCGGGACTTAACCTCAACCGCTGGTTTGATGTTGGCCAGAGACTGATGGAACACTTCAATGGGATCCTGCCCAGCTTTCGCCTTAACAATATCAAGAGCACCATATACGATGCGCTCAGCAGTTGACTTCTTACCATCAACCATCAGGTTGTTGATAAATTTAGTCAAAATCATATCTCCGAATTTTGGATCCGGGAGAACTTTACGTTTTTCAGCAGCGTGACGACGCGACATATCTTATATCCTTACTTGGGACGTTTTGTACCATACTTGGAACGACTTTGACGGCGATCAGATACGCCCTGCGTATCCAGAACACCACGCAGTACGTGATAACGAACACCGGGCAAATCCTTTACACGACCGCCACGGATAAGCACAACACTATGCTCNTGGAGGTTATGACCTTCGCCCGGAATATAACTGGTAACTTCAAACCCGTTGGTCAGNCGCACACGGGCGACTTTACGAAGGGCGGAGTTAGGCTTTTTCGGTGTGGTCGTATAAACACGTGTGCAAACGCCGCGTTTTTGCGGGCATGCTTCCAAAGCAGGTACTTTATTCCGTACTGGTTTGTCTTTACGTGGGTTACGAACCAACTGGTTAATTGTCGGCATTTTTAATCCTTAAGTCTTATCACAATGCGTACAACAAAGTAGACAGCCTGTTTTTTTTCATAAAAAAAACGACAGAACAGACACAAGCCTGTTCTGGCCATCTACAAAATCTCTATTTTTTCTTTCTCTGAGCTTTTAGGCACAGCGTTTAGACTGTTTTTGTCTACCACCTGACCTCAAAGAGTGAGCGCATACTATGTAGGCTGATATAAACAGTCAAGCAAAATTTTTGACTCCCANGGCAGAACCGTCTNCCCACAGCATTTTTTATGANAAAAGGCCGGAAAATCAGCATAAACTGTTCTTCCGGCCTCATATTAATCAGGCAATTGGAAAAAGGCCCGCCNTCNAGGCAGGCCTTTCCNTAAATTTAGCCGATCAGGCTGATTCTGCTGGCTTTACTGAGTCGTCATTGACCGAAGACANAATATCAGTCTCTGGACGNCCCTCTGCCAGGATTTTCTCATCCCGCATTTTNGCAATATTGCGGTATTCCTGCATCTTGGCNCCGGTACCCGCCGGGATCAGACGACCCACGATCACATTCTCTTTCAGGCCGATCANATGNTCGCTCTTNCCCGCAACAGCNGCTTCGGTAAGAACNCGNGTTGTCTCNTGGAAAGACGCCGCTGAAATGAACGATNTTGTCTGCAGNGAGGCTTTGGTAATCCCAAGCAATATGGGTTCGCCTTTGGCNGACAACCTGCCCGCTTTNTCAAGNTTGANATTCTCTTCCTCNAATTCCTCNCGGTCAACCTGTTCACCCAANANGAAGGTGCTTTCGCCNGGTGACGTGATNTCNACCTTTTGCAGCATCTGACGAACAATGACTTCNATATGCTTGTCNTTGATCCCCACGCCCTGCAGACGGTAAACATCCTGAACCTCATCCACCAGATATTTGGCCAGAGCCTCAACACCCATNNTTTTCANAATATCATGAGGGGCCGGATTTCCGTCAATCAGATATTCACCGCGTCGGATGAAGTCACCTTCCTGAACAGAAATATGCTTGCCCTTGGCTATCAGATATTCAACTGGTTCCTTATCTTCTTCCTTGGGACGAATGCTAATACGGCGTTTGTTTTTATAATCGCGGCCAAATTCAACATAACCATCAATATCGGCAATAACCGCATGGTCTTTCGGACGACGGGCTTCAAACAATTCCGCCACCCGTGGCAGACCACCGGTAATATCCTTGGTCTTGGAGGCTTCCCGTGGAATACGCGCCACCACATCACCAGCATGAACATCGTCGCCATCATTAACAGACAGAATGGCACCAACCGACATGAAGTAACGGGCTTCTGTCCCGTTGGCCAGTTCAATGACCTCATCCTTATCATCCCGAAGGGTGATACGCGGACGTAAGTCAGCGCCTTTTGGTTGCGCACGCCAGTCAATGACCACACGGCTGGAAATACCCGTTGCCTCATCAACATTTTCACTGATAGATACGCCCTCAAGCAGATCCACAAAATGGACAATACCGCCACGTTCCGTGATAATTGGCAAGGTATAAGGATCCCATTCCACCAACTTGTCACCATGACCAACCGTCTCACCCTCGTCTTTGACCAGATGTGAGCCGAAAGGTACTTTGTAGGTTACACGTTCGCGGCCTTCGTCATCAACGATCACCACTTCCATGTTACGGCTCATCACCACAAGACGGCCTTTAGAGTCCTTCACCACATTACGGTTCAGGAGTTTGATCTTACCATCATGGGAGGCTTCATGGGTTGATTGCTCAGACACCGAAGACGCCGTACCGCCAATATGGAAGGTTCGCATGGTCAGCTGGGTTCCCGGCTCACAAATAGACTGGGCCGCAATAACACCAACAGATTCACCCAGATTAACCGGGATACCACGAGCAAGGTCACGGCCATAACATTTACAGCAGATACCGCCCCGTGTATCACAGGTCAGAGCAGAACGAATCTTAACAATGGCCACACCAGCTTTTTCAACGATATCGACCACGCCTTCATCCAAATGAGTCCCGGCTTCGACAATCATGTCACCGCTGACCGGATCATTAATATCAACTGCTGCACAACGACCCAGAATACGTTCGCCCAAGGTCACTGTTACATCACCACCATCGGCAACTTCCGAGATGTTAATGCCTTCCAGTGTGCCGCAATCTTCCTCGACCGTGACACAATCCTGTGACACATCCACCAGACGACGCGTCAAGTAACCGGAGTTCGCGGTTTTCAACGCTGTATCCGCAAGACCCTTACGCGCCCCATGGGTGGAGTTGAAATATTCCAGAACGCTGAGGCCTTCTTTAAAGTTGGAAATAATCGGTTTTTCAATGATCTCACCAGATGGTTTGGCCATCAGACCGCGCATCCCGGCAAGCTGTTTCATCTGCGCCGCAGAACCACGGGCACCGGAATCAGCCATCATAAAGATAGAGTTAATATCCAAGGTCCGGCCATTTTCATCAACACCGGTTTTGGAAATTTCCGCCATCATGGCATCAGCCACTTTATCAGTACATTGTGACCAGGCATCCACAACCTTGTTGTATTTTTCCCCCTGCGTAATCAGACCCTGATTATACTGGGCTTCAAATTCCTTCACAGCGGCAGTTGTCTCGTTAATCATGCCTTCTTTGGCATCAGGAATGATCATATCATCCTTACCAAAAGAAATACCCGCATTACAGGCTTCCCGGAAACCAAGACGCATAATACCATCAGCAAACAGGACCGTTTTCTTCTGACCCGCATGACGATATACCATATCAATGATATTGGAGATGTCTTTCTTGGTCAGATTTTTATTCACCAAATCAAAAGGAATTTTCGGATGTTTCGGCAAATGATTGGCCAGCATCATCCGGCCCGCCGTGCTTTCCACGCGCACAACGATCGGATTGAAATCCGCATCAACCGTATCGAAACGGGCGGTAATTTTTGAATGCAAGGTAATAACCTTGTTAAACAATGCCTGCTCAATTTCCTCCATGTCACCAAAGACCATGCCTTCACCCGGCTCACCCACTTTATCGAGGGTAATATAGTAAAGACCCAGAATAATATCCTGTGACGGCACAATGATCGGCTTACCGTTAGAGGGGCTGAGAATGTTATTGGTCGACATCATCAAAACACGGGCTTCAAGCTGTGCTTCCAAGCTAAGCGGTACATGGACCGCCATTTGGTCACCGTCAAAGTCAGCATTAAACGCCGCACAGACCAGTGGGTGAAGCTGAATGGCTTTCCCTTCGATCAGCACAGGTTCAAAGGCCTGAATGCCAAGTCTATGGAGCGTTGGCGCCCGGTTCAGCAAGATCGGATGTTCGCGAATGACCACGTCCAGCACGTCCCATACCTCACGGCGTTCTTTTTCCACAAGCTTTTTGGCCTGTTTAATAGTCGTGGCAATCCCCAGCTTGTCCAGGCGCGCATAGATAAACGGCTTAAACAATTCCAGAGCCATCTTCTTGGGCAGACCACATTGATGCAACAGCAAATCAGGCCCCACCACAATCACTGACCGACCAGAATAATCAACACGCTTGCCGAGCAGGTTCTGACGGAACCGGCCTTGCTTGCCTTTCAGCATATCGGACAGGGATTTCAGCGGACGTTTGTTGCCCCCGGTAATCACCCGGCCCCGACGGCCATTGTCAAACAGCGCATCAACCGCTTCCTGAAGCATACGTTTTTCGTTGCGGACAATGATATCCGGCGCCCGCAGTTCAATCAGCCGTTTTAGACGGTTGTTCCGGTTAATCACCCGACGATACAGATCATTGAGATCTGATGTGGCAAAACGGCCCCCGTCAAGCGGCACCAGCGGACGCAGCTCTGGCGGGATAACCGGCAGAATGTCAAGAACCATCCATTCAGGACGGTTGTCAGAGTCGATGAAGCCTTCGATAACCTTCAAACGTTTGACGATTTTCTTTGGTTTCAATTCGGATTTGGTTTCCGCAAGTTCCTTACGCAGGTCTGCGCGTTCCTGTTCCAGATCGACATTTTCCAGCAGAACCTTGATGGCCTCTGCCCCGATGGCCGCCGTAAAGCTGTCATCGCCATATTCTTCTTGTGCTCTGGTATATTCATCCTCGGACAGAAGCTGATTCACCTTCAGATCTGTCAGACCCGGTTCGGTCACGATGAAATATTCAAAATACAG
>JAESPY010000136.1 GCA_016765435.1 Emcibacter sp. | reverse complement strand
TCACGGTGTCAAATTAGTAGACATGCTTAAAGAACTCGTAAAGATCAAATTAGGGAGGAAATCGGCAAGTATCGCGAAAGAGCCTACAAGACCCTGATGAAAGAGTTCCCTGAAATCCGAGAAGAGAAAAACAGTAAGAGGCAAGATACGCTTATGAAGCGTTTAGGTTTCCGCGATAACCTTAGGTAACCACCACCACACTTTCAATACTCAATTATATCAGGAGGGGCCTCCGGGTTCCTCTTTTTCATTGATTTGTATCATATTACTTAAATACAATAGTTATCACTCAACATTTCGGTGAAGCTTGTCACACATAGGTCACAATAAGACGTGCAAAACACAATAAAACCTCCTAGTATCAGATTTCAGTTCGTGAGGAATTAACGGACGATAACGATGAAAAATGAATGGATAAACGGCAGAAAACCTAGCTTCTTAAGAAGTAAGTTAGGATGATTTAGGTGGGATAAAATGGTGGGCGATACAAGATTTGAACTTGTGACCTCCTCGATGTCAACGAGGCGCTCTACCCCTGAGCTAATCGCCCTGCCGAAATAGCAAGTGAAGCGAGTTATAATCATTTCCCCGCCTTTAGCAAGGCAAAAAATCAGATTATTGTTCATGGCCTGTTCAGGCATTCTTTGATATAATCTCTCCGAAAAAATGAGGATAAAAAGAGGTAACAGCATGAAAATACTTTGGCAAAAATTCGGGCCAGTCGCCCTTATAATCATCGTCCTGTCACTCGCCGGTTGTGGTAAAACCATCGTCAGTGATGTGACCCGATTTCATAATCTTCCCGCCCCCGCCGCAGAAACCATTGAAGTCATGTCTCTGGACCCCGCCCTGCAAAATAGCCTTGAATTCGGCCAATATGCGGAACTCGTCGGAAACCATCTCGGCACCGCAGGATACAAGCCGCCACAAGGCTCCCCTTCCCGGCTTATTGCAAAGATTTCTTATGGCCAGCGCGCGACAGATACGCTCATTGACAACGGCCCCAGATCGTCCGTTGGCATTGGTGTCGGCAGCGGTGGTCGCCACTCATCTGTCGGAATCGGGCTCTCCTTTCCCATCGGCAACAATGAGCCTCAACAGGATTATATCCGCATGTTTTCCTTGGAAATTTTTCGCCGTTCGGACGGCGTCAAGCTCTATGAAGGACAGGTTACCAACCGGGGTTCAGAAGGCCTGCCTCTGGCTATGCCTTATCTTGTAGATGCGTTATTTCAGAATTTCCCCGGCGAAAGCGGGACGTCAAACAAAATCAAAGCCACGCCCTGAAAGGCTTGACAGCCAGATCATTAGGCCCTATCCAAGCGCACAGGTTTTGGGATACCTGCCGCTCGCGGCCTTCGGCTATGGTGAAATCCTTTTCGAACATAACACAGGTTCCATTTTGGACCTGACAGCAATGCGAGCCCTGTCGATGGTGTCCACAACAAATGGAGACATAGAATGCGTTCGACAACACTCACCCTAGATAACCTGAAACTTCAGGCCCGGCGGATGCGAGATCATTTCGCCGAAAAGAATATTGACCTCAGCCACAGTGCCGCCCTAGAGGTTCTAGCAAAGCAACACGGATTTAAAGACTGGAATATCCTGTCCGCCATCCTAAAAATATCCTCAAAATCCGTGAATTGGCCCGAATTGGAAGACAGGATCAAAGGCACCTATCTCGGCCATGCTTTTACGGGGAAAATACTGAAACTTCAAACCACACATGCGGAAAACAACCGACGCTATACCATCCGATTTGACAAGCCGATTGATGTGGTAACTTCCCGGCATTTCAGTAATTATCGGCAGAGGATAAACTGTTTTCTGGATCAAAGTCTACAAAGCGTCAACCATAAGGGCCAGCCGGATAATATAGTCCAGATCACATAACAGACTGACATAAAAAAGGGGAAGCCAGAATGTTTTCGGCTTCCCNNCTCACGNAACGTAATCTCTANGCCCCAATTTTATAGAATTCCGTCCGCACCTCATGAGGGAATTGATAATACATACCAAACATCAACATATCCACATCCGTGCCATTTTTAGACAGCGGCATGCCCAGCGCATAATATTCCAGATAAGATTTGCTCGACCATCTTAACTTGTCAAAATTAATATAAGGCCGCTTTTTCTCCACAAGCCAATCGTAATTTTGTTTCAAAAGGCCTTCAATCAGAGGTATTTCATCCAGATATTTTCCGGTCACGTCAATACTCATGGCCTTGACCGTTTCACTGCCGATCAGCCTCATTCTATAACGCTTTGCCTCTGGCTCCACATCAATGAGACTGATATGCGGCAACAGTCCTTTAAGATCTGCGGGATTAAAATCGGCGCGCGACGGCATGTCCCGGCCTTTCCTCATATTCTGCCAATATCGATAGATACTGCGCAATACGTCATTTGGCATATCATTAAGTGTAATGTTATCCCTTAAGCCGTCCGTCATTAATTATTCTCACTTCCCTAAAATCAAACTCCTGCACAGCCCTCATCAAGAAAGCGGCACACTACCAGACTACATACTTATTTAAGGTTGTAGTCCGTAGTTTATCATATATAGGTAATATTGGCCAATATTTAAAGGCCCACCCTGCTTAAACCAACTGTTCCTTGGTTTTCAAAAAGCTAATATCCGGGTTGTCATCCCGTGCCTTATCCAAACGCCAAGAATTTCGTGCAAGGAATACGGGTGAACCGCTATGGTCTACCGCCATATTGGCCTTATTGCTATCGATAAAGGCTTTCAATTTGAATTTATCCGCGCACTCCACCCAGACAGCCGTATAGAGAGAAGTGGCTTCAAATCGGCAAGGCACGTCATATTCAGTACGGATGCGATCAGCCATAACCTCAAACTGCAACATGCCCACCACGCCCACATACCATTCAGAGCCAATGGTCGGCTTGAAAACCCGTGCGGCGCCTTCTTCAGCCAGCTGTTGTAATGCCCGGCCAAGATGCTTGGCTTTCATGGGGTCTTCCGGGCGAACGGTTTGAATATATTCCGGGGCAAAATTCGGGATGCCCGTGAAACGCAGTTCCTCTCCCTCCGTCAGGCTGTCGCCAATACGCAGATTGCCGTGGTTCGGAATACCAAAAATATCACCGGGCCAGGCCTCCTCGGCCAGTTCCCGGTCCTGAGCCAAAAACATCACCGGATTATGCAGGTTGACCATCTTGCCGTCCCGCACCTGTTTTAATTTCATGCCGCGCTTGAATTGACCGGATACCATCCGAAAAAAGGCGATCCGGTCCCGATGTTTCGGGTCCATATTGGCCTGAATTTTAAAAATAAAGCCGGATACCTTTTCTTCATGGGGATCAACCGAACGGGTTGTGGTTTTAAAGGTCCCCGGTATGGGCGAACGGCTGCCAATGCCTTCCAGCAATTCCCGTACCCCGAAATTATTAACCGCACTGCCGAAATAAACTGGCGTCATGGTGCCATCCAAATAGGCCTGTTGATCAAAGGCGGGGCAGAGTTCCCGCACCATTGCTACTTCTTCCCGAAGCTGCGCTAATTGGTCCGCAGGCAGCAATTTATCCAGTTGCGGATCGTCAATGCCCTCACAGACAATGCCCTCATCCGGGCGGTCATTCTTGGTTTTCTTAATGAGGATCAGACGGTCATTAATCAGATCATAACAGCCTTTAAACTCCCGGCCCATACCGATGGGCCATGTGGCCGGGGTCACATCAAGAGCCAATTGCTGCTCAATAACATCCAACAGCGCAAACGGGTCCAGAGCCTCCCGGTCCATTTTGTTGATGAAGGTCGTCACTGGCATATCCCGCAAGCGGCAAACTTCAAATAGTTTCCGGGTCTGACCCTCAATCCCTTTCGCCCCGTCCAGCACCATGATCGCACTGTCAACGGCGGTTAATACCCGGTAGGTATCTTCAGAGAAGTCCTCATGGCCCGGCGTGTCCAGCAAGTTAAACATGCGTCCATCATATTCAAAGGTCATCACTGATGAGGCCACGGAGATACCCCGTTCCTGCTCCACCTTCATCCAGTCGGACCGGGCGCGCCGACGGGCACCACGGGCTTTCACCTCTCCGGCCATCTGAATCGCCCCACCAAACAGAAGCAATTTTTCCGTCAGGGTGGTTTTCCCGGCATCGGGATGGGCAATGATGGCAAATGTCCGTCGTCTGTCGACTTCGGTCTGTAAAATACTCATGGAACGGTCCGTATGTTCAATTGGTCTGTCGTGCGGCGAAATCTACGCAACCCATCCCAATAAGTACAGCAGAAACTCAACTTTAGGCTTAATGAAAGGCATAGGGCCGCTTATTAAGTCCCAAATACCTGTCTCGCAACAGC
>JAESPY010000135.1 GCA_016765435.1 Emcibacter sp. | reverse complement strand
CATGGCCTGCCTTTTGATCTCTGCGGTGCCTGTGGTGAACCCTCAGACCATATGGCAGGGTGCCCGTGGGGTCTGCCGGGATATTACCCCTCTGCGCGAACGCGAGGCCCTTCTACGCCGCACCCGTAAACGGGAGCATATTTTAGGCAAAATAATTTCCTCTATCCGGGACATGACCACCCCCACAGATATGTTGGATCATGCCCTTGCCGCAACCATGGAAGGCATTCCCTCGGACGGCGGCTGCATCATACAAAAGACCCCTCATGCCGGGGGCAGTTTCAAGGCCGAAGTCAAACAACAAACCGGCATCTCCACAGAAGCGGACCTGCTGCACAGCCTGTGCCAGAAAGCCCTGGCCTTTTGGTCCCACACACAATCCGGCACCCCACCACAGGAATATTCAGCGATCGTCCCCCTGCAGATTGGGACCCGGAAAATCCTCATGGGGATCACCAGCCATCACGGGGTCGATAACGGCGCCATTTTCCTGATCCGGGCGAAAAATTCCCCATCGGCAACAGACTGGCATGAAGATGAAATCCATATGTTTAAGGGCATTACCACCCATCTCGGCATTGCGCTGGAACAGGTCATCACCTTTGAAGAATTGGAAAAAAGAGCCTTTACCGATGAACTGACAAATCTGTTAAATCGCCGGGCCTTTACGCAGGAAGTCAAAAAACGCCTCCATAGCCAAAAGAGAAGCCGCCGGGCCGGCGCCATGCTTTACCTTGATCTGGATAATTTCAAGAATGTCAATGACAGCAAAGGCCACGCCCTTGGCGACACCATTCTGAAACAACTGGCGCGCCTTATTGGCGATAACATCCGGGTTGGGGATTATGCGGCCCGTCTGGGCGGTGATGAATTTGCCGTCTCGCTTGATGAGGTCACGGAACAGGATGCCCACGCCAAAGCCCGCAGCTTTATTGCCGCTGGCAACCAACTGGCCCGACTGGCAGATGTCACCGGACCGCAATTATCACTTTCGATCGGCATGGCCATTCGCCACCCTGATGATGATCTGACCTTTGATAAACTGATGGATAATACCGACAAGGCTCTTTATCAGGCAAAATTATCCGGCAAGGCCACCTATGCCTTATATGACCCAAACAAAAAGAATATCGAACACGAGAAGGGCAACCATGCTTAAAAAACTTATCCAACGCTTTCGAGGAATGTCCGCCAAAGAATATTCCTATGAAGAAGCCCGTGACGCTCTGGAAGATAAAAATAAGAAGGATAAGCACCAGCTTGCCGCCCATGAGGATACCAAACCGGAAATACTCTATTATCTAGCCAGCGACGAGTCCCCAGAGGTTCGCCGGAAGATTGCCACGAACAAAAACACCCCACATCAAGCGGATGTGATTCTGGTCGAGGATGAGGATCTGGAGGTTCGGCAGGAACTGGCCCGGAAAATTGCCCGCATGTTACCGGACCTTGCCGAAGAAGAAGTTGCTAAAATCCGGGAACAGGCCATTCAGATTCTGGAAAGACTGGCCGGAGACCAATACCCCCAAGTCCGGCAGATCGTATCAGAAGAACTGAAAACATTCGATTGTGTGCCCAAACATATCATTCAACAGCTCGCAAACGACGACCATCTGGAAGTCTGTGCGCCGGTTCTGGAATATTCCCCTCTGCTCAGCACCGCCGATTTAAAAGAAATCATTGCCGCCACCACCGTTGACGGTGCGCTAACGGCCATGGCCAAAAGAAGCACTGTGGATGAAGACCTCTCAGAAGCCATCTCCGTATCACTGGACATCCCCGCNGTGGCGGCCCTGCTGGCCAATAAAAATGCNCAAATNCGGGAAAGCACNCTTGATTCNATTATCGAACANGCNGCCGAAGTNGAACCNCTCCATAAACCACTGGTCAATTGTACCAANCTGTCCATACGCGCCATNAAACGCATNGCCNGTTTTGTTGCCTCCTCATTGGTGGATAGAATGATCNCTTCCTATGACCTTGACAAAGATNTGGCCGAAGACCTTCTGTCCCAAGTNCGCCAACGGATCAANNACAGNAACTTTGACGATGCNGACAAANAGACACTGGCNGAACAGGCNCAGAAATTNTACNAACAGGGTCTTTTGGATGATGCNTTCATTGAAAATACCATCAAGAACCGNCAAAAAGANTTGCTGTTCCTNTGNCTGNCACAAATGGCAAAAATGCCCGTCGCATCCATTCNAAAAATGGTCGAAAGTAAAAAAGCCCGCCGGGTTGTAGCGATGGCATGGCGCTGTGAGCTTAGCATGAGAACCGCCATCAAAATTCAACTGGAAATCNCCGGTATCCCATCCAATCTGGTGTTGAATGCCAAAGATGGTTTTGGCTTTCCCCTGTCAGAAGTCGAAATGGATTATGATCTGGCGCTTTATGATGGTGGCTAAGTCTGGTGCAGATTTTATTTACGGATCAATGTGCCGACACCATGTTCGGTGAATAATTCCAGCAACAAAGCATGCTCTACCCGTCCGTCAATGATNACCGCACCGCCAACGCCTTGGTCCAACGCATGCANGCAGGTGTCAACTTTGGGAATCATGCCCCCATGAATGGTGCCGTCCGCAATCAGTCCGTGGGTCTCTTGCCCCGTCAGTTCCGGTAAAAGCTGTTTATCCTTGCTCAAAACCCCGGCAACATCNGTCAGTAANAATAGACGTTCNGCCTTCACCGCCCCGGCCAAAGCCCCGGCCATGGTATCCGCATTGATATTATANGTTTCGCCATTTTCCCCAAGACCGATCGGGGCAATCACCGGAATGACATTGCTCTTCTTGAATANTTCAAGGAAGGACGCGTTAACATGTTTNGGATAACCAACAAAGCCCAGGTCCAGAACCTGTTCAATCTGTGAATCCGGGTCTTTTTTCGTCCGCCGCAAAGGTTCCGCTATCACAAGGTTATTATCCTTGCCGCTCAGGCCCACCGCTTGGCCACCCACATTATTGATCGCCCCGACAATGGATTTGTTGATGTTACCCGACAGAACCATTTCCACCACTTCAACGGTCGCCTTATCGGTAACGCGCAGGCCATCAATGAAGGTGCTTTCAATTTGCAGCCGTTCCAGCATCCGCCCGATTTGAGGGCCACCCCCGTGAACAACAATCGGATTCATACCGACCTGCTTCATCAACACCACATCATGGGCAAAGCCCAGTGCCAAATTCTCATCCCCCATGGCATGACCGCCATATTTAATGACGATGGTCTGGCCATTATAACGGCGCATATAGGGCAAAGCTTCGGACAGAATACTGGCTTTTTTGATCCAGTTGGCTTTTTGGTCGTCCANACNCGATATGTCTTTATCCATCATGATATTCTAATTCCCGTAAACAAGATCCGCAATGGCGGCACGCAATTCCGCTATCCCGTCCCCTTTGGCTGAACTGGTCAGGATGATATCGGGATGGGCCGCCACGCGTTTGGCAATCACGGCTTTGGTTTTTTCCAATATCTTTTCCAGCTCCNNTTTTTTTACTTTGTCAATTTTTGTCAGGATAATCTGATANGAAACCGCACAGTCATCCATCATGGTCATAATGTCCAGATCACTGTCCTTTACCCCGTGACGGCTGTCCACCAGCACGAAAGCCCGGCGCAGATTGGGCCGTCCCCGAAGGTAGCTTTTCAACAGTTTAGTCCAGTCTTTCACCAAAGANCGGGACACCTTGGCATAACCATAACCCGGCAAGTCCGACAGATAAAGCCCGTCTTCGCCTTTTTTACCCANAGAAAAGAAATTTACTTCTTGGGTNCGGCCCGGCGTATTGGACGTACGCGCCAGACCTTTCCGGCCCGTCAGCGCGTTCAGNAANCTGGATTTNCCCACATTGGACCGCCCGGCAAAGGATACCTCCACCCGGTCCGCAGGCGGCAGATGTTGCAGAGCAACCACNCCCAGCATAAATTCAGCCGGGCTGGCAAATAACAGACGCCCCCGCTCAAGCCTGTCTTGCTCAAGTTGGGCCGTCTTTTGTTCTTCGGTCAGCGCATCCATGCCTTATGCCTTGGTATCGGGAACAGGGATCGGATCTGCTCGGCGCATCAGCACCCATTGCTGCAAAATACCCAGAATATTACTGCACGTCCAATAGATCACCAGACCGACAGAAAACTGAGACAGCATAAAGGTAAAGACGACGGGCATGAACATCATGATCTTGCGCTGCATAGGATCACCCGATGACGGGTTCATCTGCATCTGCAACCACATGGTAAAGCCCATAAAGATCGGCAATATGCCCAAAGCNAGGAAGCCACTTGGCTCCCACGGGATCANNCCAAACAGNTTGGTCACCANCATGGTNTCCGGCCCNGACAAATCCTTGATCCAGCCAAAGAACGGCGCATGGCGCATATCAATGGTCACATAAAGCACTTTATAGAGCGCAAAGAACACGGGGAACTGCANGAACATGGGCAAGCAACCGGAGACCGGGTTTACCTTTTCCTTTTTATACAGCTCCATAGTGGCCTGCTGCATCTTGGCCTTGTCATCGCCGTATTTTTCCTTCAGGGCCTGCATCTTGGGCTGCAGAACCTTCATCTTNTTCATGGATTTATANCCCTTGTTNGCGATNGGAAACAGGGCAAGCTTAACGATNGCNGTCAGCAACAGAATTGCCACCCCGAAATTCCCGGCAAAGGCATAAAGAATTTCCAGAAGATAGAAGATCGGTTTGGTCAGGAAGTAGAACATGCCCCANTCAATGGCATAGTTCAGCATTTTGACATTNTCNNTTTCNGTATAATGATCCAGCAGGGAAACTTTCTTNGCCCCNGCAAACAGACGCGATGTTTCTTCATAGCTGGCNCCGNCGGCAGGNAAGGCNGTCCAATTGTGGAAATAATTNGCATAGAATTTTTCTGAGTTATCATCACCCCGGCGATAAATTTCCGCGCTGAAATTTNTCTTCTGATCNGGGATCAANGCCACCAGCCAGTATTTNTCGGTAATNCCGACCCANCCNCCATCCGTACNCTGCGCGGTATTTTTCTCATTTTTTTCCAAATCTTCAAGATCGGAATAGGNAAATTCTTCNATGCCNTCATCCAGCGACCACATGGGGCCTTCATGGAGGATATANAGNGCCTGNCCCTCAGGNCGTCCCTGACGGACAATCCGGCCATATTGGGCGACCTTAACCGCCGTATCGCCGTTGTTGGTCACTTTCTGGGTAACAGAGAACATGTAATTTTCATCAAGGGCGATGGTCCGGTTGAACAATAATCCGGCACCGTTATCCCAAGTGAGTGTTACCGCGCTGCCCGCTTCCAGAACATCCCGGTCCGCTGTCCAGACAGAATTTTTATCCGGTCCTTTTGCGCCATCAACGCCCCAGTTAAAATCAACGAAATAGGGTTGAGACGTACCAACCGGACTAAGCAAAGCCACATCTTTGGAATCTTCNGCCAGCGTTTCTTTGTAATCNGCCAAGGTCAGNTCATCAATCCGCGCNCCCTTNAGCGCGATNGAGCCATGCACNTGNGGGCTGTTNATGGTGATTCTGTCCTGAGAGCTCAGAAGTNCTTCCCGGTCAACCGCGANGGGCATNATATCCATCGGATTTTGACCCGGCATATCTTCCGAAATATTTGAACTGGCATTGAAGTCAGGAAGTTCCTCGCCCTTTTCTTCCGCTTCGGCAATAAGCTGCTGNTGGCGNNNCTGTTCGATCTGCTGCTGCCGGGGTGCATCATAAAAATAGGTATATCCCAGCAAAATCGCCATGGTTAAGGCAATCGCGATCATAAANTTTTTATTGTCTTGCATAGACTTCTTCTCTAGTTACTTGACTTCAATTGAACCGACACCNGCGGTCTTATCATTACTTCTGTTTNTNNTCACCGACNTCGTCCTTTTCAGGCACCGGATCAAACCCGTGACCACCCCANGGNTGGCANCGGCCTATGCGTCTGAGGGCCAACAACCCNCCTTTNAAAGCACCAAAACGGTCAATGGCCTCTGTCGCATATTCCGAACAAGTGGGNAGATAACGGCAGTTTTTACCCAAAAGCGGCGAAAGAGTATATCTATAGACTGTGATCAAGGCTTTCAAGAGCCAGTTGAGGAGAATCACGCNTTCCCCCCTTTANNGNGGTCNAGGATCAGGCTTTCTGCGTCTTTCAGGCGGNTTTTCNGATGGGGCCTCCGCGCTGTTCTGACGCTTTAATCGTTTGAGNCACCAGCTAAAGTCGCGAATCAGTTGATCAAAGGGCAATGCAACCGTCGCGNTTCGGGCAATNAGCACATAATCATGCCCCTCTTGCCCCTTGTCCCCCAACACATGACGCACCACTTCCCGCAGACGTCTTTTGGCCCGGTTGCGCATCACCGCATTACCGACTTTTTTACTGGCCGTATAGCCAACGCGGATCGNNGATNTTNCCTGANNGNCNTGTTCCNGNNCTGATGTCTCTCTGGGNGCNANCTGTACAATCATACTGCCCGAGACCCATTTCTTTCGGGTTGCCGCAACACGCAGAAAATCCCGCCTCTTNGCNAGGACAGGAATTTTATGCTGTGTATTTTCAAGGACTTGGGTCATGCATTCTTTCAACAATAACCTTGGTCAAAACAACAAAACCGGCCTCTGAAATCTCAGGGCCGGTTTCTGAAATGTCTTAACCCTGATNTTCAGGATTTAAGCGGATAGACGCTTACGCCCCTTCGCACGACGTGCGGACAGGATCCGACGACCACCTACTGTGGCAGACCGTGACCGAAAACCATGGCGGCGTTTACGAACCAGAACACTGGGTTGAAATGTACGTTTCACTGGAATACTCCATTCACCGATTCACCATTATTGGGTACGGCATAAATAAGTTACCGCCAAATCNTTAAAATCTGACGCTCAATTTCAAAACGGGTGTATATCGCCATTCCTGNCCCAAGTCAATCGCCAACATCNGCAATATTCTGTTTTTTTACCCTCAAAAATTATTTCTCCCTTTTTGCCCTAAACGAGCTACACTTGGCCCCTTCTGATAAATAAGGTCGTGTGGATATTTGATATTATGGTTGAAACATTAAAACGCCTGTCCATCAGGTCCAATCTTTCCATGCAGCTTCTGTTGTTGACCATGTTCTTTGTCCTGCTGGCAGAGGTGCTGATCTATGTTCCCTCGATCGTTAACTACCGCAANACATGGCTGGAGGAAAGACTGGCCGCCGCCAATATCGCCATNTTAGCCATCGAAGCCGCCCCAGACCATATGATTAGCGAGATGCTGACNAAAAANCTTCTGGACCATGCCGGAGTCGTNGCCATCAGCCTGAAACGNGANGATAAAAGACANCTTGTTCTTAACACCGATCAGCCTNTGGATGTCACCATGCGCTATGACATTCGTAATGCCACCTTTCCAGANGCCATNCGGGATACCCTGAAAAGCCTGTTTCACAGCCACCCCCACGGGGGCCTGATACAGGTCAAGGGCCATGCNACTTTTATGCCGGAAAATGACAAGACCTTCATTGAAATTATCTTTTATGANAATTTCCTCTGTAAAGATATGGAAGCCTTTTCCGTTAATGTCATGCTGCTCTCGATCATTATCTCCCTGATTACCGCCGGATTGGTGTATTTCAGCCTGTCTTATATATTGATCCGACCTGTCAAGAAAATGACCCGGCGGATCGTCGCCTTTCGCGCCGCACCTGAGGTCGCAACAGAGGATTTGTCCGCTGAGGGCCGGGCTGATGAGATTGGTATTGTCATGCGCGAACTGGGNGCCATGCAAAATGAAATCCGCAACGCCCTGATCCAGAAAAAACATCTGGCCCAACTGGGGGAAAGCGTCAGTAAGATCAACCATGANCTGCGCAATATCCTGTCCAGCGCCCAAATGGTTTCCGATCACTTAAGTACGGTTGATAACCCCGTTGTTCAAAAACTGGCNCCACGTTTGGTCAAAGCCGTGGACCGGGCCATCCGGCTTTGTGAGAATACGCTGAAATATGGCACNGCNGACCTTGAAAANCCTGAGNTGNCCANNGTGAAGCTTGAACANNTNGTGGANGATGTCGCGCTNTCNNTNGGCATTCATGACNTAAACGATCTGCATTTCACCAATGANATNNCNAAGGATTTTACCGTTGANGCNGATGGGGACCAAATCTTCCGGGTCTTCCTGAACCTGTCGCGCAATGCTCTGCAAGCCATGCAAAATACGGGCGAGATTACCTTCACCGCCCACCGGACAGACAAACAGACCATCATCGACATCATTGATGACGGCCCCGGTATTCCGGCTCAAATCAAGAACAGCCTGTTTCGGCCTTTTCATGGCAGCAGTAATGGCGGCGCGGGCCTCGGCCTTGCCATATCAAAGGAAATCATCGAAGCCCACGGCGGCAGTCTGGAATTGATCCGTTCCGATGACAAGGGAAGTCATTTCAGAATAAGTTTAGGATGATTTTTGTTGGCGACGACGGAAAAGTGGTGGTTTTTGTTTGTGTTGGAGAGGATTATACGGGCGGCTTTGCTTTTTTTGTTTAAGGGGGAAAATTCCCCCACGCCCTGGGCGCTCCCCCTCCTCGCATTAGCTCGGGCG
>JAESPY010000134.1 GCA_016765435.1 Emcibacter sp. | reverse complement strand
GAGACCATTTCATCGGCCCGGTAACAATGATTATGGATCAGGATTTCCCCCCTGAGAACCCCGGCCAGCGTATCCAGCTCAAGGTCCTGAGACGGGGCCTTAACGTCTTTACCGGCGTTATAGTCTTTTGTATAGCTGTCCCATTTATCCTTATAATCTCGCGCCTTGATCCAGGCTTTCCGGTATCCAGCCATATTACCCATACGAGTGCTTGGGCCGCCTTTCTTGGCGTAAACCCGTTTAGGATTTTCCCCACAGGCCATTTTCAGGCCGTAAGGCGCGTCGGGAAACTTCATACCCTCCCGCGTGCGGCTCGGGACGTTTTTCAGGGTAACACCGCGCCCGCCAATCAGATTGGCCGACCCCGGCAGAATCTGTAATGTGGTGATTCCCCCGGCAATGGCGCGGGAAAATCCGGGGTCCTGAGGCCAAACGGAATGTTCCGCCCAGACATCGGCCGTCACCGGACTTGTCGCCTCATTCCCATCGGACATGGATTTGTGCCCCGGCGAGGCATAAACCCCCAAATGAGAATGGACATCAATGATCCCCGGTGTGACCCATTTTCCAGTGCCATCAATAATCTTGGCACCGTAAGGAATATCAATGTCACTTCCAACGGCAATGATTTTGCCATTTTCCATCAACAAGGACGCCCCTTCAAGCTGCGCGCCAGTTCCGGTCAAAATGGTCGTATTTTTGATCACCGTCACGACAGAAGGAAAAGGGACATATGTACTGGGATAAGGATTCTTATCAATCACCACAAGAGGGCCCCGGTCTTGTACCGATTTTTCTGGTGCCTCCTGCGCCACTGTTGGCACCATAAACAGCAGGACAGAAAAGCCTGCAAAAACCGTCGCACAAAATAATCTCTTCATTTTTAGCATAACTAACATCCAGGTTATTAATCTCAATGATATCCCTCTACCCAATCTCACGATAACAGACTATGATTGAAGGTTCAAATATCAAAAAGGGAATAAAAAATGAAAAGAAGAAGCTTTTTCAGCATCCTTGGACTCAGCGGTTTTCTAGCCTCCTCCAAAGTTATGGCCCATACCACAGGCAGCGGCAAGATCGAAAAACGACTCAAAGAACTGGGCATTATCCTGCCACCCGCGCCGGGACCGATGGCTGCCTATACGACCTTTCGCATTTCCGGCAACCTTGTTTATATCGCCGGACAAGGACCCATTCATTCCGATGAGCATCCGGGGCTTGGACGCGTTGGAGATAATTTGACCACAGAACAAGGCTATCACGCTGCCCGTACCACCGGATTAAATATCCTTGCCCAGCTTAAAAAAGCCTGTGGCGGAAATCTGGACCGGGTTGTGCAATGCGTGCAGATTCAGGGTGTGGTCAAATGTACGGATGATTATACCGACAGTCCGAAAGTCATTAACGGCGCATCAGAGCTATTTCGGGATATCTTTGGTGAAAGTGGTCTGGCGGCACGGGCAGCCATGGGCACCAATGCCCTGCCCGCTGACATTGCCTGTGAAATTCTTTCCATATGGGAAATCAAGATATAGCTGAAAAGACTTATCTTACCGGAGTCGCGGAAATACGGCCCCTGTTGGCGCGGCGGTCACGGCGAGGCTGCTGCACCTGATAGGCCTGTCCGCAATGTTCCGGGCAATAGGGAAAGTTCGCTGCAGAGGGCTTGCCACAAAAATGAAATTCCACTTCACCGGGATGACCGATAGGCCATTTGCACATTCTTTCGGTCAGTTCCAGCAGAGATACTTTGCCGCCGGGGGCTTTGGTCTTTACGGGCGCGGCCTTCTTCTCAGCCGGTTTCTTGGCCTTTTTCTTTGGATCGCTCTTTACCGGAGACGGACGTGAGGCAAGGTTCATCCGGTGCGCTTTACCGATAACCGCATTACGCGTAACACCTTCGGCAAGGACCGCCGCAATCTGACTGGCGCTCAAACCCTTGTCCCAGAGTTCTCTTAATTTCGCGACCCGTTCATCTGTCCATGCCATCGTTCGTCTTCCTTCACATCATCCTGTATTACGCAATATTAGCGCATAGATAAGGCCGTTGTCTAATCTTCTCTTACACAAAGGTCAAGGCCCGAGTACTTGCGGTTGATGCTTTTCTGCTGTAAAAGCGATTTAAACAGCCATATAAATGACAGACTTCACAGGACAATCTCATGAAAAGCAGCTGGACCATCGGACAAAACCTGACTCCCTTTGGCGAGAAAAGAATAGGCGCCATCAACTGGCTTGGTGTCTGGACGCTCTATACCAAAGAAGTGCGCCGTTTCTTTAAAGTCGTCGGCCAGACCGTCCTCTCGCCCGTGATTACAACGGCCCTGTTCATGACCGTCTTCACCATTGCACTGGGCGGCACAAGGCGTTACAGCGGCGACATACCTTTCGGGCTTTTTCTGGCACCGGGACTGGTGATTATGGCGATTGTCCAAAACGCCTTTGCCAATACGATTTCCAGCCTGATGACCTCTAAAATGCAGGGCAATATTGTCGATCTTTTGCTCGCGCCCCTTGGCCCCGGCGAAATGACGCTGGCCTTCACAATGGCGGCGGTCACCCGGGCATTTCTGGTCGGAGTTTTTGTCACACTATCCATGTATTTCTTTGTGGATTTAAGTTTCCCCCATGTCTGGGCGTTGTTTTATTATGGCATTTCGGCGGCAATCATGCTGGCCTTACTGGGAATCATCGCCGGAATATGGGCGGAAAAATGGGAACAAAGCTCCAGTATCACCAATTTTATCATCGTCCCTTTATCATTCCTGTCGGGAACTTTTTATTCCATCGACCGTCTGCCGGGGATTTGGCATGATATTAGCCAGCTGAACCCGTTTTTCTATCTGATTGACGGTTTTCGCTATGGAATCATTGACCATGCCGATGGTGATCTCATGATCGGGGCCATATATCTGGCGGTCCTCAACGTCATTTTGGCTCTGACATGCTACCGTATGTTCAGCACAGGCTATAAATTACGCCCTTAAATCACTTTTAGAGACATTGTTATATTGACAGACCCGGCCCCAAACGTGATATTCTGCGGCCCCAAGATATAAGCAGATCAGAGAATAAAAATGAAAAACAGCCGCACAGACAATCAGGAAGAAACAATCATTCCGCCCGTCTTNCCAACCTATGCCCGGACNGATATCGCCATAGAGCGCGGCGAAGGCGTCTATGTCTATGACGAAGAAGACCGGAAATATCTGGACTTTGGCTGCGGCATTGCGGTCAACAGCCTTGGCCATTGTCACCCCGAACTTGTCAAAACCATAACCGAACAAGCGGGAAAAATCTGGCATACCTCCAATATCTACCGCGTTCCCGGACAGGAGAAACTGGCCGAGCGTCTNGCGGAAAATACATTTGCCGATACCATGTTTTTCACAAATTCCGGGGCAGAGGCCGTTGAATGCGCCCTGAAAATGGCCCGGAAATACCATTATGAAAACGGCAATCCGGAACGTTACCGGGTCATCACATTTGAGGGCTGTTTTCATGGCCGGACACTGGCCACCATTGCGGCCTCCGGTCAGGAAAAACTAATCAAGGGCTTTGGCCCCATGATGGAAGGCTTTGACCATCTGCCTTTTTACCGGGACATGAGCAAAGTGGAAAAATCCATCTCCTCTGAAACCGCGGCCATTATGGTAGAGCCCGTAATGGGCGAAGGCGGGATCAAGGCGCTGTCCAGCGATAATATGCAAATATTACGGGATATCTGCGACCGCCACGGCATTCTGCTCATTCTGGATGAAATTCAATGCGGCATGGGCCGGACGGAAAAGCTGTTTGCCTATCAACATAGTGCGATCACACCGGATATTCTCTGTGCGGCAAAGGGTATTGGCGGCGGCTTTCCACTTGGAGCCTGCCTTGCCACCGAAAAAGTTGGTCGCGCCATGACAGCGGGCAGCCACGGGTCCACCTATGGCGGCAATCCCATGGCCATGGCCATCGGCAACAANGTNCTGGATATCATGTTGGCCGACGGTTTCTTCGACCATGTTGAGAAAATGTCCTATGACCTGCGAAAAGGCCTGATGACCCTACGCAACAGATACCCGAAAGTTATTGAACTGGTCCGAGGCATTGGTCTGATGCTAGGGTTGAAGCTTAAAATTGAACCGCCGGTNTTTGTGGCCAAAGCCTTGGAACATGGTCTGTTGCTTATCGGTGCTGCGGATAATACGGTACGCCTGTTGCCGCCGCTGATCATTGAAAAACAGCATATCGACGAAGCCCTCAAAAAGCTGGGAAAAATATGCGCGGAAATAGANAAGGAACTGCCTGAACCGCAGTCAGATGAAGAATGAGCCATTTTAAACTGAAAAAGCCCATGAGACATTTTCTGGANCTCGCCGCNCTGACCCCGGACGANGCACGGGATATCATCGAAAANGCCAANGCCCTGAAAATCANCGCCACCGAAGACGGAAACGGCAAGGGTTTCATCCATCCTGAGCGGCCACTGGCGGATAAAAGTCTGGCGATGATTTTTGAAAAACCCTCAACCCGAACCCGGGTTTCCTTTGAGATGGCCATGCATCAGTTGGGCGGCACCGCTATCGTTCTGCAAGGCAACGACATGCAGCTTGGCCGGGGCGAAACCCTCGCCGATACTGCACAGGTTCTGTCCGGTTTTGTCGATGCGGTAATGCTCCGGGCCAACAGCCATGATTCTTTGTTGGAAATGGCCGAAAATTCTGCCGTGCCCGTGATCAACGCCCTGACCGATTTTTCCCATCCTTGCCAAGTGATGGCGGATGTCCTGACCTTTGAAGAACATCGCGGGTCGATCACAGGCAAGAAAATCACCTGGTCCGGGGACGGAAATAATATGGCCGTTTCCTGGATTCACGCGGCGGTTTTATTCGGTTGTGAACTGGTTCTGGCCTGTCCGAAAGAATTCTGCCCNCCAACACAGGTATTGGAATGGGCCAATAACAATGGCGGTAAAGTCAGCCTGACCCATGACCCGCTTGAGGCGGCACAAGNCGCAGACTGCGTCATCACCGATACATGGATATCCATGGGCGACAAAGACGTTGAAGAACGCATCGCCATTCTGGCCCCCTATCAGGTCAACCGGAAACTGATGGAACAGACCCATNAAGACAGCCTGTTCATGCATTGCTTGCCCGCCCACCGGGGCGAAGAAGTCACCGATGNGGNCATTGACGGCCCTAGATCCGTGATCTGGGACGAGGCCGAAAACCGCCTTCACATTCAAAAAAGCATCCTCATGTGGTGTTTCGGGAAATAAATATGACCCCGATTTATACGGATAGCTGCCTTGCATTTCAGATTGAGGGACAAGACATCAAAGGCCGGATTATCCGGCTCGACAATTGCCTGAATGACGTTCTGGACAAGCATGATTACCCGGAAGGGGTGAAATCTGAACTGGGCCAAGCCATGGCCATTGCCGCACTGCTCGGCAGTATGATGAAATATGATGGCATCCTGACCCTGCAACTCAAGAGCGACGGCATTATAAAATCGCTGGTCAGTGATTATTCCACCGATGGTAACGGTACGGGTGTGGTACGGGGATATGTCGGGCTAGCCGCAAAAGAAAAGTCCGAGGACAAAACGCCGCTATTGGGGGATGGTCAACTTATGATCACCATGGATCAAGGGCAATATATGGACCGCTATCAGGGTATTGTGAAGCTTACCAACAACAGCCTGAAAGACTCTGCGGAAGAGTATTTCCATACCTCAGAGCAACTGCCCACTCATCTGGTGGTCCGCTGCGATAAGGGACCAGATGGCCGCCTGCGCGCCGCTGCCATTATGATTCAACATCTGGCCCGGGGAAGCACTGTGGAAGCCCCAGAGGAAAGTCAGACGCAGGACCATTGGAGCACCGCCACCATATTACTGTCCAGCGTCAAAGATGCGGAACTTCTGGACGACAAACTGTCCTTACAGGACTTATTGCTCAGGCTTTACCATGAGAGCGGNGTGCGGGTTTTNACAACCACCGAAATGACCACGGGCTGCCGCTGTTCCGAAAAGAAACTGCGGGCCGTGCTCTCCAGTTTTTCCATGGACGAATTAAAGGATTGCGCCGAGGACGGTATCATNACCATGACCTGTGAATTCTGTAGCACCGATCATAAATTTGAACTGAAAAAACNCATTCACTAAGCGCTTATATCCCCTGCAACAGGCCGCCGTCACAGGCGATGGCCTGCCCATTGATATAGGTCGCACGTTCCGAACAAAGAAACGCCACCAGATCACCCAGCTCAGATGGCTGTCCCAACCGTTTTGCCGGAATAGTCTTTGCCACGCGGTCCAGATCAAGCCCCATGCTCGTCATCCGGTCCGTCTTGATAAAACCGGGCATCACCGCATTGATGGTCACGCCATCCGCCGCCACCTCGGAAGCGATGCTGTTGACCAGTCCGTGGATTCCGGCCCGTAATGCGTTGGAATAGAGCAAATTCGGCACAGGTTCCTTGGCGGCAAAAGAAGTTATCACCACAATCCGGCCCCAGCCTTTTTGTTTCATAGGTTCCAGAAAGGCGGTTATCATTTCGATCGTAAAATGAAACAGCTGATCCGTGGCGGTACGCCAGCCATCGGGGGTGCTTTCTGCGAAAGTCGCCGGTTGTGGCCCTCCAGTATTTATCACCAGAATATCAGGGTCGCCAATCACGTCCCGCGTTTTATCGATACAAGCCAAAACCCCGGCCCGATCCGACAGATCGGATACGATCGGTATGGCCCCAATGCTTTCGGCGGCTTTCCGCAAGGTTTCTTCGGTCCGGGCTGCAAGAGCAAGCTTTACCCCCTCACGGGCCATGGCCTCCGCACTGGCGAAACCCAATCCTTTTGATCCCCCGGTGATAAGGGCGGTACGTCCTTTAATGTTCAAATCCATAATAAATTCCTTTTAATCATCCATTTCATTCATTGGTTCAGCTTATTCATTCATCCAGCGGGTAAAAGCCTCTGATGTCGGGCGCGGCTTAGGCGGCATTTCCTTTGCCGGATAGCCCAGATAAATAAAGCCCGCCAGCGCCGTATCCTTGTCGAACCCAAGGGCCTGAACCGTATCTTCGGCATAGGTCAGGCTACCCGTGCGCCAGAAGGCACTCAAGCCTAATTCTTCGGCGGCCAGTAAAATATTTTGGCAAGATACAGAAACCGACGCCACATCTTCGACCATCAGACCTTTGGCACAATCTGTACGGGCGGCTCCCGCAACAATAATCACAGGCGCGCGGAAAGATTTTTTGCGCATTTTATCCCGTAATTCTATATTCTTTGGGCTATCCGGGTCACTCATACCCTTGGCCAGATGAGCCGCCATGACGTCACCCAGTTTTTTCCGCCCTGCGCCGCGGATCACCAGAAAACGCCACGGGTCCGTGCGGTAATGTACCGGGGTACAGACCGCCGCATCCAGTATTTGACGAATCAGATCAGGATCCACCTCTCTGTCCGACATAAAGGCGTTGCTGTTTCTGTTTTTAATGGCCGCAATGATCGACATATTTTAATCCTGAACTCTGATAACATTTAACAAACGGCCCAGAAAATCATCACAGGCAGTCATTTCTGTAGTGGCAATATATTCATCCGGCCGATGGGCTTGAAGGATACTACCCGGTCCGCACACCACGGTCGGCACCCCGCCGGTGGCCTGAAATAATCCGGCCTCTGTCCCATAAGACACCACATGGATATCATTTTGATTGGCCAGCGCCAGCACCAACGTTTCCGCCGATGATCCGGTTTGCGGCAACAGAGGCGGCACATTGGACAATATTTCTGTCTCTACCCCTATTTTATTTTTTACATCAGCCGCGGCGCGCCCCTGCATAGATGGCAGGATATGATCCGCGATATAAGCCTCAAAACGTGCCTGAACCTCTTCCGCTTCCCCGCCGGGCAGGGGTCTGATATCCCATTCAAACTCACAATAGGAGGGCGTGATATTAGCCGCCGTCCCGCCCTTGACCCGGCCCACATGGACCGTGGTATAGGGCGGATCAAATCCGTCAATCACAGGGGTTCGCGTTGTCAGCTCATGGGCAACCTTCCCCAGAAAACTGATCATTTCTGCTGCATACATCACCGCATTAATGCCCATATCCGTGCTGGAATGAGACTCGACCCCATATACGCGGGTCAAACGGTGGGAAATGCCCTTATGGGAATTAACTACCCGCATACTGGTAGGTTCGCCGACGATACAGGCCCGGGGCCGCACCCGCATGGCCTGCACATGTTCCACCAGGCTCATCACCCCCGTACAGCCGGTTTCCTCATCATAAGAAAAGGCCAGATGCAGCGGTTCTGCCAAATTCGCTTGAACAAAGACCGGGACAGCGGCAAGAGCACAAGCAATAAAGCCCTTCATATCACAGGTTCCCCGGCCATATAACCGACCGTCCTTCTCAATCATCTCAAAAGGGTCATGGGACCAATTCTGTTCCGCGACCGGCACCACATCCGTATGACCGGACAGGATAATGCCCGGCACCTCTTTTGGACCGATGGTCGCCAATAAATTGGCCTTGGTCTTTTCCTCATTGTAAAAAACCTGTGACGCGACCCCGTGACCGTTCAAATAATCTGTGACAAAATCAATAAGCTCAAGGTTTGACTTCCAGCTGGTGGTATCAAAAGAGATCAGCTTTGCCAACATTTCAGAGGAGGAATATTCTTTCATTTACGGCCCTGTGTTTTTTGAAGTATAGTTTATAGCAGGAATAAAAAATTATAAAAGAAATTGGCATAAGGGGCAGGCATATTACCCATGGTCGCCTAAATAATGCTACTGTCGAAGCTCTCTAAAATGAGGGAATTACCCCGTTTAATAACCTTAACCCAAAAACTAAACTAAATCATTAAAAACAACGGGTTAAACAATATATAATCTTATTATCCAGGGCAGATCCAAATAACAAACATTAATTATACGAATATTTAGAGTATTAATAATATGAAATCTATTGATGAAATTTTTTTAAAACTACCCAAACTATTTTTTATCTGCATGGTTATTCTTGTTCTTATACATATAGGATTTATAATCTTGAATTATGGGTTTGGGCATGATTATGTTTTCGGACTTAATGCGCTATTCCATTTAGATCTGGAACAAAATTTCCCAACATGGTTTTCTACATTAATTTTATTTACCAGCAGTCTGCTACTCTACATAATCCATGGTATTGTCCGTGAAATTAAACCAAATAAATTTTGGTTATTCCTGTCTATTATTTTTCTTTATCTTTCCGTGGACGAAATGGTCAGTTTACACGAAAGATTAGTTTTACCATTGCGTCATAATTTAAACCTCCCCAGCATTTTTTATTTTGGATGGATTATCGCAGGGTTAATTTTCGTCTGTTTGATCGGCATTCTATCCATTCCTTTCTTGAGAAAATTACCGAAAAAAACATCTATTCATTTTGTTTCAGCGGGTGCCATTTATGTCTTTGGCGCAATAGGAATGGAAATGATTGGAGGACATGTAGCATCATTACAACTTAAAAATACTGTTTTATACGTGACCATCACGACCATAGAAGAAACGTTAGAAATGTTAGGTATAATTTTCTTTAATTACGCGTTAGTCAGATACTTACAATTTATTGTCAAAAACAAAGAAACATATTAAAATCCATATTTTTCTAGTTTTTACTTTGAAATGTTTCTGATTGCTATTACCGAAGCAGAAAAAGAATAGAACCTGGCTGTTACGCCCGCCAGAATTGCGGCGAGAATAGAATAAGCACGGCAAAAAGTTCCAAACGCCCCATAAGCATTCCCACCGATAAAAACCACTTTGCCGTATCCGGCAGGGATTGAAACGTTCCTGTGGGCCCAATAATCGGACCAAGGGCTGGCCCCACATTGGACATGGCGGTACCTGCCCCGGAAACTGCCGTGATGAAATCCAGACCAGTGAGGGACAGCGCAAAAGCCAAAACCAGAAAACACACCAGAAACAGAAAAAAGTAACTGATCACCGATCCCATGACATCATCTTTAATCGGCACATCGTTATAGCGGGGCATGAAGATGCCGTTGGGCCGTAGGATATACCTCAAATGAGCGACAACCATGCTGACCAGCACCTGAAAGCGGAATATTTTAATACCACAGGATGTTGATCCCGCACATCCGCCAATGAACATGATAAAAAAGAAGAACACCACCGCCAGAGGTCCCCATGCGGTATAATCCGTCGTGGCAAAACCCGTCCCCGTCAGAATAGAGACCACATTAAAGACCGTATAGCGCAGAATTTCCACCATACTCTGATCATTGTCACTCCACCGCCACAGGCTGAGGATCGCGATCAGCAGGACCAGCAACGCCAGAAACCACCGGACTTGAGAGTCCCGCCAGAGAACCAGACTATGCCCCTGAACCATTTTCAGATAAAGGATGAACGGCATGCTGCCAATGATCATGAACAACACAATGATATAATCAATCAAGGCACTGTTAAAATGACCAATGGACCCATCCGATGTGGAATAGCCCCCCGTGGCAATGGTGGTAAAGGAATGACAGGTGGCCTCAAAAACACTCATGCCCGCCGACCAAAGCGCAATTCCGCAAATGATGGTCAGCGCTACATAAAGCAACGATATGGCAAGCCCCAGTTGGGCCGCGCGGGGCAGAACCTTTTCCGCCGTATCAAACGCCCCGATTTTAAACAGTTGCATCCCTCCGACCCGCAGGAACGGTAGGATAATCACCGCCATAATAATGATACCAACCCCGCCAAACCATTGCAGCAACGCCCGCCAGAGTAAAATACCGGGCGGCGCGCCATCAAGACCGGTAATCACCGTCGATCCCGTGGTTGACAGCCCGGACATGGCCTCAAAAAAAGCATCTGTATAACTTAGAGAAAGGTCGGAATAAACAAAGGGCAAGGCTCCGAAAATGGGAATAATAACCCATGTGGAAACGGTCAGAATGAAAGCCTGCTGAATCGAGAGTTCCTCATCCTCGCCCCGACTGGTCAAGAAAAGCATGCCACCAACAAACATAACAAGGCCGGAACATATGGCAAAAACCTGCCAGTCCGGGTTGTCCACCGCCACATCGACCAACGCCGGAAACCACATCCCCACCCCCAGAATGAGCAGGAACAATCCATTAATCAGAAATATGGGGCGAAGGTCAACCAATCCGCTATATGCCTTTATAATATTTATCCCTTACAGGGATGGGGTAATATTTATCCCTTACCGGGATGGGGTAATATTTATCCCTTACCGGGATGGAGTATTATTTATCCCTTATGCGGCTCAAACGTCCCCACAACGGCCAAAAATTCACGGCGGGTTTTATCATCATCGCGAAAAGCACCCACCATACGACTGGTCACCATAGAGACCCCGTGGGCATGAACCCCGCGTGTGGACATGCATTCATGGGTCGCCTGAATGATAACACCAACACCCAGCGGTTCCAGAACTTCCCATATGCAATCAGCAATCTGTGCCGTCATTTTTTCTTGCACCTGAAGCCGTTTGGCATAGGTTTCCACCACACGGGCCAGCTTGCTGATGCCGATCACTTTGTTATTGGGCAGATAGCCCACATGGGCCCGGCCAATGATCGGGGCCATATGATGTTCACAGTGGGATTCAAACGGAATATCCCGCAGAACAATCATCTCATCATAGCCGCAGACTTCTTCAAATGTGCGGGACAAAATTTGACGCGGATCTTCGTCGTAGCCCCGGAAAAACTCGCCGTAAGCCTTGACCACCCGCTTTGGCGTATCCAGAAGGCCTTCCCGCGAGGGATCATCCCCCGCCCAGCGTAAAAGTGTCCTGACCGCGTCTTCCGCCTCTGCCTGTGTGGGTTTTTGAAGGCCCTTGTTATCTGTTTTTTCCGTCACGAAAATTTTCCCGTTCTTTTAGTTAAGCATATGAGAATCATAAGGGCTGTCCAATGAGAAAGCCGGGATTTCCACTTCAAATGAACTGCCGTCATTTTTATGCATACGATAATGACCCGCCATAAATCCTGATGCGGTACCAAGCGGCGCTCCACTGGTATATTCAAACACAAACCCCGGTTCGATGATCGGCTGTTCCCCGACCACGCCTTCGCCCCGCACTTCTTCTGTCCGGCCTGCGGAATCCGTAATCCGCCAATAGCGGGTCTTCAACTGAAGTGGTTCCTCACTGGTATTTTCAATCCGCACCTGATAGGCCCAAAAATAACGGCCTTCTTCCGGGTCAGATTCATCCTCCAGATAAAAAGGCTGTACCGAGACCTTNACCCCCTGAGTCGTAGCCTCATACGCCTCATCNGTCATTTTCATAAAATCAACTTTATCGTCGCTCATTATCTTTCGGCCCATCACATCCGCTATATNCCTGCGATGTCAGCCGCCCTCTGCATATCNTCAATCAAATCATCCGGATGTTCAAGCCCCACNGACAGGCGCAACATTCCTTCNGTAATNCCCACGGAAAGTCTGGAGTCTTCCGTAACACTGGCATGTGTCGTACTTGCCGGATGGGTCATCAGACTTTTCGCATCGCCAAGGTTATTGGAAATATCAACAATTTCCAAGGCATTAAGGAATTTAAATGCCTGATCCCGACCACCGGGCACATGCAAAGCGACCATACTGCCACCCATTGTCATCTGTTTCATGGCCAGATCATGCTGGGCAAAATCGGTCCTGCCGNGATATTTGACATAATCAAAACCGCCCGTATCCGACAATGCATTCGCCACCTTTAAGGCATTTTCACACATACGTTCCACCCGCAGATCAAGGGTCTCCAACCCTTTCAGCAGCACCCATGCGTTAAAAGGACTGATATTCGGCCCCGTATGACGCAGATACGGCAAAATCCGTTCTTCCATCAGCGCCTCATTGGTCAGAATACAGCCGCCCATACAGCGGCCCTGCCCGTCAATATGCTTGGTGGCGGAATAGACCACCACATCCGCCCCCATTGTCAGCGGCTTCTGCAAAACAGGCGAGGCAAAAGCATTATCCACCACCACAACCGCGTCATTTTCATGGGCCAGCGCCGACACAAAAGCGATATCGACCACATCCAAGGTGGGATTCGCCGGGGTTTCCAGAAAAACCGCCACCGTATTTGGCTGNAANGCGGCTTTCCATGCCGCATGGTCAGACCCGTCAACAAAAGTGGACGTGACCCCGAACTGCGGCAAAATAGTCTCAATGATATAACGACAAGAGCCGAACAACGCCCGGCTGGACACCACATGATCCCCGGCCTTAACCAGAGACAACAAGGCAGAGGATATGGCCGCCATGCCCGTTGCCGTAGAGCGGGCCACTTCCGCCCCTTCGATCAGGGCCATTCTATCCTCAAACATAGCCGCCGTGGGATTACGCAGTCTGGAATAGGTATAGCCTTCCTGATCTCCGGCGAAACGCGCTGCCGCATCCTCCGCACAATCATAGGCATAGCCCGATGTCATATACATGGCTTCGGATGTCTCACCGACCTCACTGCGCCATGTTCCCCCTCTGACCAATTGTGTCTGAAGCCGCCATTTCGACGTCACATCACGATTTTGTCCACTATCCTTTTTCATGATCTTATCATACCTTTATATGCAAGTAATTTTGACTTGGTATCCGGTAAATCCGCCAGCGTCAAGAAAAGCCGGACACTATTTGTAATAACCCACGGGGATGTTAATATAAATGAAGTATTTTTATTGTTCAATGCGCGCGAGTTAATCAAGACCCACATATTATTAAGAAGAATGAGAAAACAATGATTCCTGTTATACTTTCCGGTGGTTCCGGCTCACGGCTTTGGCCCCTCTCGCGGTCCACTTATCCGAAACAATTTTTGGCCATGAATAGCGATTACGCCATGTTTCAGGAAACCCTGCGCCGCCTTGATGGTCTTGACCATGATGCGCCGATTGTCATCTGTAATGCCGAACACCGTTTTCTGGCCGCAGAGAAATTACGCGCCCTCAATGTCACGCCTAAATCCATCATTCTGGAACCTATGGGACGCAACACGGCCCCGGCCATTGCGGTAACCGCCCTCGCCGCACTGGGGTCATCGGACGACCCCATATTGCTGGTGCTGCCCGCGGATCATACCATTCAAAACGAAAAAGCCTTTCATAAAGCCATATTAACCGCCGAAAAATTGGCGAAAGACGGGGCATTGGTCACTTTCGGCATTGTCCCTGATCAGCCTCATACCGGATATGGCTATATCAAACGCAGTAAGAAAGCCCGTAACGGCGGCTATGACGTTGAGAAATTTGTCGAAAAGCCGGATGAGAAAA
>JAESPY010000133.1 GCA_016765435.1 Emcibacter sp. | reverse complement strand
AAAGACACAGAACAGATAAACCAAAACAAAAGCCGCCCCGCCATTCTCCCCCGTGATATAGGGAAACCGCCAGATATTGCCTAGGCCTACCGCAAGGCCAACCGATGCCATAAGAAAAGCAAAACGGGATGTCCAGCCCTTTTGTCCCCCCATATTCCTTTCAGAATTCCTTTCAGAAGACCCTCCTGAAACGCCTGATGAAGTCTGCATATTATCCTCCCCTTTATGCTTGGCCCTGCGTCCCTACAGCCTCAATAATAAAACAAGCCCATTACGCCTTAACGTAACAGCCATACATTTTCCATTGCCGCACATTTTCCTTTTAAACCACCGGAGACATCTTTGCTCTCAATGAGGTTTAAATCATACTTATCACCATAGTGCCGCTCCACTTCCTCATTGGTAATTGAGAAAGGCGGGCCGTCCAACAAACTTTGGTCATACAAAAAACAAATGAGCAGCTGGGGCGATTTATCCGTAAGCTCAATCAGGTGTTTTGCGTATCGACGACGTGTGTCCTCGGGCAGAGCCACTAGCGCGGCCCTGTCATAGATGCCATCCACGGGTCCGAGTATAGAGCGCGTCAAATTGAAAATATCACCAACATATATATCGATATTCTTTGCGCTGTAATGCTTGAGTTCGCCAATTTTTGAGATTTTCGGCACCACCTCAAGGTCTGCAAACAATTGTCCAATGGCCTTTTCGCTCAATTCAGCGCCCGCAACGGAATAACCCTTGGACAGCAGCCAGGAAATATCAAGGGTTTTGCCGCATAATGGTATGAATAGACGACTGCCCGGCGGTAAAGAAAGTTCTTTGAAATGCTTGACCAATAGAGGGTTCGCCTCATTTTCATGAAAAGCAATATCCAGCTCTTCCCACTTTTTAATCCAGAAACCTGCGTCCATAATAATTCCTTAAAAAATACCGTCCAATACCCTGTATATTAACGTGTCTCACCTTTTTCATGGCACACGGAAAAATCGCTTAATAGGACGTAAATAATGATAGTATACTATTCATAGGGGAGCTCAAATTAAATAATATACGGTCCTCAAGCACCGATTTTTAATGTAATAGGAAGTATTCCTCCCCTCCGCCTGTCATGTCTGCAAAGGCGAGGGACCGGGTTTTTAGAGAGCTTCCATTAATTTTATATCCGGTATCAGATAATAAAAAAAATCCCGCCAATTCATCGAATCAGCGGGATTTTATTTTGGTCGGAATGACAGGATTCGAACCTGCGACCCCTTCACCCCCAGCGAAGTGCGCTACCAGGCTGCGCCACATTCCGGCAAGCTATGGTTTATCCCACGAACAAACCGGAGCCGAAGCTATACTGCCTCACGCTTTTTAAATCAATCTGAAAATACACAAGTCCGGTTTAATTTTAGCCCGGCACCTCACAGCCCGTTTACCATCAGAAATTTTTGGCGGCGGGCTTGTTGCTTTTGCGGCGATACTGGCGGGTTCCTGGCTGACCTGCGGTCGATCTTCCCCGTGCTCGCCCCCTTTTCTTGCCCTGCTGTTCGGGCTGGATACCCAATTCATGATCCTCCAGCCGTTTGACCTCATCCCGCAAACGGGCCGCTTCTTCNAATTCCAGATTTCCCGCNGCTTCCAGCATCTGTTTTTCCANATCCGCAATATAGGCTTTCAGNTTATGNCCCACCATATGATTGCCNTCCACATCCAACGGCACCANAACATGNTCGCCCTCGGCCACGCCCTGAATAATATCNCCAATGGATTTCTTGATACTTTCCGGTGTGATGTCATGCTCGACATTATAGGCCATCTGTTTTTCACGCCGCCGATCGGTTTCATCCAGTGCGGCTTTCATGCTGCGGGTGATTTTATCGGCNTAGAGAATAACCCTGCCATCCACATTCCGCGCCGCCCGGCCAATGGTCTGAATNAGNGANGTTTCAGANCGCAGAAAGCCCTCTTTATCCGCATCCAATATGGTCACCAATCCACATTCCGGGATATCCAACCCTTCCCTAAGCAGATTAATCCCCACCAGAATATCAAAGGTNCCAAGNCGCAAATCCCGGATAATCTCGATCCGTTCCAGCGTTTCAATNTCCGAATGCATATAACGCACNTTCAGGCCATTCTCATGGAGATATTCCGTNAAATCCTCGGCCATGCGTTTGGTCAGAGTGGTCACCAGAACCCGGTAGCCTTTTTCGATGGTGGCCTGCGCCTCATGGAACAGGTCATCNACCTGTGTCTCCACTGGCTTGATCTCACAGGGGGGATCAATCAATCCNGTGGGCCGGATCACCTGCTCGATAAATTCGCCGTCNGTCTGCTCCATTTCCCATTTTCCCGGTGTCGCCGAGACATAGACGGTCTGNGGCCGNAACCTATCCCATTCTTCAAACCTCAACGGGCGNTTGTCNATACAGGACGGCAANCGAAANCCAAAGTCAGACAGNGTGCTTTTCCGNGACAAATCGCCCTTGCTCATGCCGCCA
The DNA here is from genome assembly GCA_016765435.1 of Emcibacter sp. GTDB lineage: Bacteria > Pseudomonadota > Alphaproteobacteria > Sphingomonadales > Emcibacteraceae > Paremcibacter. The sequence goes on along the minus strand of JAESPY010000133.1, from coordinate 1,681 downwards.
ATCTGNGGCACGCTCACATGGCTTTCATCGACAAATAACAAGATATTATCCGGCAAATATTCAAAGAGAGTCGGCGGATTACTCCCCGGTTCCCGTCCGGTCAAATGGCGGGAATAATTCTCGATCCCGGCACAGCCGCCGGTAGCGGCCATCATCTCAAGGTCAAGCTTGGTGCGCTGCTCCAATCGGGCCGCTTCCAGAATATTGCCCTTCTCATTGAGATCTTTCAGCCGCCAATCCAGTTCCGCCCTGATGGTTTTCTGGGCCTGCTGCAATGTGGGGCCGGGGGTGACATAATGACTGTTGGCATAGAGCTTTGTCTGGCTCACACTGTCAATTTTCTCTCCCGTCAGCGGGTCGAACATGATGATCGCTTCCAACTCATCACCGAAAAAGTCTAGCCGCACCGCCCGATTTTCATAGCTAGAGGGAAAAACCTCTATCACATCACCCCGCACCCGGAATGTGCCGCGCTTGAAGAAATTATCGTTGCGTTTATAGTGTAATTCCACCATCCGGCGCAGCAAATCCCGCTGGTCTATCATCATGCCCACCTCAAAGGGAATGGTCATTTCCAGATAGGTTTCCGGCGATCCCATACCATAAATGCACGATACGCTGGCGACGATAATCACATCATCCCTCTCGAACACGGCCCGGGTTGCCGCATGGCGCATCCGGTCAATCTGTTCATTGATGCTGGCGTCTTTTTCGATATAGGTATCCGAACGGGCGACATAGGCCTCCGGCTGATAATAATCATAATAAGACACAAAATATTCCACCGCATTATCGGGGAAGAAAGCCTTCATCTCTCCATATAGTTGGGCGGCGAGGGTTTTATTATGGGCCATGATGATGGCGGGTCGTTGGGTATGTTCGATCACCTTGGCCATGGTATATGTCTTGCCGGAGCCGGTCACGCCCAGCAAGACCTGATCGGTCAGGCCCTCATTTATCCCCGCCACCAGCTTCTCAATGGCTTGTGGCTGATCCCCCGAGGGGGAAAACGGCGATTGCAGATTAAAGGCTATGCCGCCTTCGGTTTTTTCGGGGCGGGTTTTCAGGTGGCTCATGGGGTAAATTCCAACAAAAGTTTCCCTTTTGTTCTTATCAGGTTTTTCCGGCAAGGTAAATTGATAAATAAGCTGATGATACAGAAATTATATGATAGGCTTCCTTCAGAAAAGAAGGAAACACCATGGGAACCGTCATCAATTTTCGGCAGGCCGAGAAAAAAATTACCCGGCGAAAAAAAGACAAATTGGCCAGCGAAAACCGGATCATTTTTGGTCGGAAAAAATCCGAAAAAACCTTGAGCAAAAAAGAAAAGGCCGCACTCAATACGCATCTGGATGAGCATAAAACAGATGCGCCCGAAACAGATGCGCCAAAAGAAGAATAACCCTTTATTCTTCCCGATAATAATCCGGCGCATGTTTCTTAACATTGGGACTATCCGCGGCCCAGCTATGACAACTGTCCAGCATGGGTGGTGGACTTTCAGCCGCCTGATCCCCTGATGCTTCGGCGGCCAATTTACGCCGTTTCATAATGATCGGCATCATGGTCTGGATCGCGACCGTGGCAAGCGCAGGCAGCAATTCCGTCAAATGGGTACAACCCAATTTACCGCCCAGCCGTTGCTTGATGGCCCGCCGCCAGCCAATACCGATTTTGA
>JAESPY010000132.1 GCA_016765435.1 Emcibacter sp. | reverse complement strand
TCAAACTGATACCCATCAAAATTCGCATTATATAACGCGCGAACATTGCCTTCAAAGAGCTCGCCCGGATCACGGGTCATAATATTTAACGCCCCCGCAATGGCATTGGCCCCAAAATAAGTTGTTTGAGGCCCCTTCAGAACTTCCACTTGCTGTATGTCGAAAAGGGCTGCTTCAGAAGTTCGCGCACGACCTTTATAGATTTCATCGACAAAAGTCCCCACGGATTGTTCAAAGCTGGGCGTATCACCGGAACCAATACCCCGAATAATTTGACGGTTCGATGTTGTCCCTTTGCTCAACTGAACGCCTGGTATCGAAAGCGTCAGATCCTGCACCGAAGTAATCCCCCTTGATGCAATATGATCCCCACTAAAGACAACGGCTGAAACCGGAACTGATTGTATTGTCTCGGCACGCTTTCGCGCCGTTACAACAATCTCCTCCAGAGACATGACCGACCTATTCGCATCATCACTATTTTCTGAAAATGCGGGTGTTATACTTAAGCTGCATGTTGCGATTGCGAACAACGCAGAGGTTTGCATTATTTTTGTTTTCAAATTTGGTTTTTTCATTCTAATCTCCCTGAATGATTATTTGTGATAGTTATCGTACCTATTTACGACCGACAGTTTTCGAATGGCATTCCAGAAGCCTCTTCGATTTCGCTGTTAGATAGCCCAAGATCCTGCAAAAGAGATAAGGTATCTTCTCCCTCTATCGGTACAGAACCTGGTTTCAACCCCGGCGTCCGGCCAAATTTTGGCGCTGGAGACGGCTGAACCACACCGTCAATCTCCATGAACGTCTTGTTTTTTATATTTTGTGGATGGTCATGCGCCTCTGACAGACTAAGGACCGGTGCAAAGCAGACATCTGTGGCTTCCAATTGTGAACACCACTCTGCCCGTGTGCGCTGTGCAAAAATTTCCGTTAGGCGTTGTTTCGCCTCTGGCCAGCATGAACGGTCCATCTGATGTGCAAAAAGAGGATCATTTGTCAGATCTAATTCCTGTAGCAACAACCCGTAAAACTGTGGCTCAATGGAGCCTATTGTTACATCCAGACCATCTTTACAGCGATAACTGTTATAAAATGGCGCGCCGCCATTGCCAATATTCGAGGCCGCCTCATCTTGCCATTGGCCCGTTGCTCGCCAACCTGAAATGAGTGATGTCAACATTGCCGAGCCATCACAAACCGACGCATCCACTGTTTGGCCTAATCCTGACTTTTGAGCTTCCAACAAGGCACAAGCCATTCCAAACGCCAGAAACATTCCCCCTCCACCAAAATCGCCGACCAATCCGGGTGATGGTTGTGGCGGTCCGTCTGCCGGGGCCATTGATTGCAATGCGCCAGACAGGGCAATATAATTAAGGTCATGGCCTGCCGACTTTGCCAGTGGTCCCGTCTGTCCCCAACCTGTCAAACGGCCAAAAACCAAAGCGGGGTTAATTTTTGCGCATTCCTCCGGTGACAGACCAAATTTTTCCATAACGCCGGGTCTGAAACCTTCGATTAAACCATCCGAACTTGCTATAATCCGCCGGGCAACATCAAGCCCCAACGCACTCTTCATATTCAAGGTTATTGACCGTTTTCCCCGCGACAAGACATCCCCGACATCCCGGGGGGCAGGCCGCTGAGGACGCCCTATACGAATGACCTCCGCGCCCTGATCCGATAGCATCATGGATGCAAAAGGCGCAGGGCCCAGACCCGCAAACTCAACAATCTTGATTCCTGACAGGGGACCCATTTTATGCCCCCTGAATATTTATGAAATTAATCATTCACCAACACTCCGGCGCAGTTTCCCCGGCGTGCCATTATTCGCTATGAAGTCTTCATCAAGATCAATACCAAGCCCATGCCCTTCATTTGGATACAGCTTCGCGGCTTCAAATTTTGGAATATTGAGGGCTATATCATTGCCAGGCTTGATATCCTTTGTTTCCCAAACACCGTGAATCATCAGCGGCCCAATAGATTCATTGAGATATTGTGAGGCCCATTCATCCGCCACCCATANATGCGCNGCAGGGCTGGTTTCAAGCCCGGAACCNATCATACAACCACACATNACNGGCAGACCGGAAAGGCGCGCCATTGTTAACCAACGTTGTGATTTCAACAAACCACCGGCTTTTTGCATTTTAATGAACAAACCNTCNGCCGCACCTCGATCAATAATCTCCTTGATATGATGCATTTCCTGCGCGGATTCATCCGCATATATTGGTGTGGAAACTTGTTCCCGCAACCGNGCCATGGCTTCAATATGAAAATGGGGCAAAGGCTGTTCAATTAATTCCAGGCCAAATTGATCCAGTTTCCGAATTGTGCGCAAGGCCTGCTCATAANTCCAGAATCCATTCGCATCTACGGATANCCGCGCATCAGCCCCNGCNGCCTTACGGACAGCCTCAACCATATCAATATCATCATCAAGCGTACCAAATCCGGTTTTCATTTTGAGAAGNTTGAAACCTCNCTTCTGAGCCTCCACCGCTTCTGCCGCAACATCTTCCGGTTTNCCTGCTGAAAGCACCCANCCCATTTCTGCNGCTTCTACNGANCGGCCNCCCAAAAGCTCATAAACAGGAACCTCCATNATTTTACCTTTCAGNTCATGAAGGGCAAAATCAACAAGCGCTTTNGCCTGATTATTATCGCGCAGTAATTTATCCATACCGCCGACAATTTTCTCAATATTACGNGGGTCTTCTCCCATAAGGATACGCGGCGCGATAANATCACATATGACNGCCATCATGGTTTCCTGCAATTCNCCNCGGTACCATGAGGATGTATCGCCCGAATCCGCNACACCCGTAATTCCGGCATCCGTATGAATTTTAATCACGACACAGTCTATTCGATCAATATAAGTGTTCGGCATGACAACAGGTTTNTTCATNGGCGTNGATACCGGAATACACTCTATTTTGGTAATTTTAATTTTCATCTTTATATCCTTATAATGATCNGTTTTTTTCGATTATTCTGTGCTTAAAATGGGTAAGTTGGCGGTGTTTCCCGATGCGTACACCACTGCCATTGTGTAAATTCATCCAGATTTGCNGGGCCACCATGCCGGGAACCATTGCCTGATTTTCCACGCCCTCCCATGGGCATAAAGCCATCATCATTTACGGTNTGNTCATTCACATGAACCAATCCCACATTTAATTTATCCGCAATGGCNANCCCCCGTGACAANGATGCTGTCAGCACCCCGGCGGCCAAGCCGTAATCCGTTGCGTTTGCCAATTTTATGGCTTCATCATCTGTTTCAAATGATGTGATNGCCACAACAGGCCCAAAAATCTCTTTTTCGAAGACNGGCATTCCNGGCTTAACATCTGTTAATACGGTTGGCTGCACAAACGGCCCCTCACCCTTGCCGCCAGCCAGCAACGTTGCCCCGGCCAATANGGATTGCGCGATNANNTCCCTCACTCTGGCGGCNTGTTCTTCNGTNATCANCGGNCCNATTGCCACTTCTTCACGATACGGATCACCAACGGGCAGAGCATTCGCCTTGGCCGCCATTTCCTCTGCATATCGCTTTGCCAGACTTTGNTGNACCAAATGCCGACCCGCACTCATACATACTTGCCCCTGATGCAGAAATGACGCCCAAGCTCCACAGGATAAAGAGGCCTCAAAAGGGGCATCATCCAATATAATCAGCGAATTCTTGCCNCCGAGNTCCAAGGCAACTTTTTTCAGGTTACGCCCGGCAAGTTCCCCNACTTTTCTNCCCGCTGCCGTCGATCCTGTGAAAGAAATCATTGCCACATGGGGNTCNCAAACCAACGCTTCTCCTGCGTCAGCTCCCCCCGGCAATACATGCAANATATTCTCCGGNAGACCCGCAGCNTCCAGAAGTTGCGCCAATATAAANCCACCCGATANGGGCGTNCTTGGATCNGGCTTCAGNACAACTGAATTNCCNCAAGCCANNGCNGGAAGCAAAGANCGGGCNGACANNAANAAAGGAAAATTAAAGGGTGATATAATCCCNACAACACCATGCGGAACACGCTTGGCAATACTTGTATATCCATCACTGGGCAGCAANATCCCTTTTGCCTGCGTACAAAGGCCNGCNGCCTCATGNAATAAATTAATAACCCCGGATAATTCAAATTCTGCTTTGGGNCGAATNGCACCGGTTTCCCGTATAATCCAGTCNCTACATTGTGCGAATTCTTCTTTCAAGAGAACCGCGGCCTTACGGAATATTTCTGCNCGCGNCAGAAAATTATAACGGCCCCAGTCNTTTTGNGCATCGCTNGCCAATTGTGCNGCATGNTTGATATCCNCNGCATTAGCCACGGCTACCCGCGTAAGAATTTCATTGGTTGCAGGCTCATGGATATCAGCNGCATCNTTCAGAGATGTCCAGCCATTACTGAANCATTTGCCATACCATTTACTTGAATTAATCCACATTTTTTATAGCCTCCCATTTTGTCGAACAGACCTTACAGCACGTTTTTTATTCTGTCAACCGACTAGTTGGTTGACAGAATAAAAAACGTGCTGTATCTAGGATTAACAACATCTATAGGACATCCTCATGATGGGGATTTAAAGAAACTGGAGACTTCTATTATGACATCTTATCGTTCACCATGGATTACTGATGAATTGGAAATGCTACGCGAAACCGCACGTCGGTTCTTCGAAAAAGAAGTCGTACCAAATGATGAAAAATTTCAAAAACAACATCATATTGACCGTGACGTATGGAAAAAAGCCGGACAACTTGGCCTGTTATGCATGAGCCTCGATGAACAATATGGCGGNGGNGGCGGAAANTTTGGTCACGAAGCCGTNGTCATNGAAGAACAAGCCAGAGCNTGCAATTCCAGTTTTGGCTTCTTACCCGGNGCCTTAAACGCACCNCATTTNCTTGCNGGAACNGNAACCCATGAACAACTNCTNAAATGGATGCCGGACATTGCAACCGGAGAAAANATGCTGTCNGTCTGCATCACGGAACCNGATGCCGGTACTGACGTNAAAATGNTGCGNACAACAGCNCGACGCGAAGGNAANGANTATGTCTTAAACGGCAGCAAGATATTCATTACCCATGGAATGCAAGCCGAACTTTCACTTGTCGCAGCCCGTACAGGTGGCCCCGGTGCCAAAGGTATCTCCATGTTTATGATCGACCGCGAACAACATGAAGGCTTCAAGGTCAGCAAAGTATTGGAGAAAATTGGCCAGAATGGCCTCGATACCTGTGTCGTATATTTGGACGATGTGCGTGTTCCGGCAGAGAATCTGATCGGTGGCGTTGAAGGAAACGGTTTTGGTCAATTAATGGATGTCTTCATCCGCGAACGCCTGTCAATTGGTGTCGTTGGTGTTGCTACCTGCGAACGCGCAATTGAGCTGACGCTTGATTATGTTAAACAGCGTAATATGTTTAATAAAACACTTTGGGACTTTCAAAATACCCGTTTCAAGCTGGCTGAATGTGCAACCGAAGCACGCTTAGGCCGTACATTCATTGATTCTCTTATCCTGCAACTTGTAGAAGGCAAAGGCCTTAGTGCCGAAGATGCCTCCATGGCAAAATGGTGGTGTTCAGAAAAACAATGCGAAATCGTCAGCACCTGCCTACAGCTTTTTGGCGGATACGGTTATATGAGCGAATATCCAATTGCCCAAATGTATATGGATGCCCGTGTAGCAACCATTTATGGCGGATCAAATGAAGTTCTAAAGGAAATTATCGCCCGTCAGTTATGAGGGCGTCCCTTTGATGTGGCGAAGCCATGTACAAGCACATCATAAAATGTATCTATCACATACTGGAGGCCGCCCTTTTGGTTCGCTTTGAACCAACGGGGCACCCAGTTTGAAGCGCCAAAGACAATGGTCGTCAAAATAATGGATGGCATTTCACGAAAATCCCCTGCCTCTATGCCATCAGCGTAAATTGCCCGCAAAGCCCCATCAAGGCGAAGTTGGAATTCGCGAATTGAGCCACTGCTGGAACGTTCCAGCGCCTGTGGGCTTATCAAATTCACACATCTCCCATAAATATTATTCTGGGCATGAAGCAAAAGATCATGAAATATTTGAAGACGTTTGAAAGCCGGAATATTCTTATCCTGCAAGATTATTATAGCCTCATCAATATTCTGAAAAGATTGTTGCAAACACAGATAAAGCAATTCGTCCTTGCTCTTGATATAATGATAAAGAGTAGGTTTACTGATGCCAACTGCCTTCGCAATCTGGCTTAAAGACGTCGCATCAAAATCCTGATCGGCAAATTTAATGGCGGCCTCTCTGATAATACGGTCATATTGATTCTTTACGCCGTCCAGCCCATCGGGCCGTGCAATCGTAATCAACGGATTGCGAACCTGCCCGTTTGTCTCAATATCCATAACGCGAGAATCACAGGAAACACCATAACTTAACACGTCAAAAATCTGATTGCTTATATCATCAAGCTCTATCGGCCCATCTTCCTGATACCATCTTGGAATGATATTAAATATACCGAAAAGCATTGCGGTAATGGTCTCTGGCCGAAAGGGACGTATCGTGCCGTCCTCAATCCCTTCCTTGATTACAGCTCGTATCATATGATCAAATTGACGTT
>JAESPY010000131.1 GCA_016765435.1 Emcibacter sp. | reverse complement strand
CGCCCACTTCATCATTACGGGCGGAATAATCGGGAATATCGGCCCCNGTATGNGTGCCCGCNCNGATACGGTCAGCNGANCGGGCCAGCCGCAATATGGGCCGGACAATNGTNCGCGCCAGAAAGAAAGACAACAGCAGGGTCACCAGAAGCACCACGCCAAGGAATTTNAGAAAGGTCATGCGAGTATTTTGCACCGCATCCCGAATATCACGGGTATCCACCGATAAAAGCAGCGCCCCCAGCACCCGGCGGAACCGCTGAACCGGCACCGCCGCCGTGATAATCTCCGACCCATCGGACAAGCGCCTGATCCGATAGCCAACATTGCCTTCCAGCGCCTGCTCCACTTCCGGGTAATGGCCTGCGATCTGGTCCTTGACCTCATGATANAGNTCAAGGGTTTCCTGTCGGCGCANGCTATCCAGCCCATCGGTCATTTTATCCGCCAAACGATCCCAGAACGNGCTCCAGCCCTCATGCTGGGGCAATTTATCAATGACCACCNCNTGATCGACGGCCAAATCCCGGCTGTCNAGCCACAGGTTGCCGTCCAAACCGAACAGGCGGGTGCGGTTATTGGTNACNCCAACCACCCGGACAATGATCTGTTCCGCAGGTTTNAGGCGCAATTCGCTCTTGTCNGTNGTCGCCGTTGCCGCCTCNCCCAGCGCCCCGGCCATNACTTCNGCNTCTTTGATCAGGGCNTCAATCCGCGACTGNATCATGGCTTCCTGATATTGATCAATNTAAAGNATACTTCCGGCCAGAAACCCCAAAGCGATAAGATTTACCGCCAGAATCCGAAAAGTCAGCGGCGATACCCTTCTTTTCGGGCGTAACAGCTTTAATCCGCTGTCCTCATCTGGTCCAGCGGGCTGTTTAGCTTTCACTATACCGATATCCGACACCATATAATGTTTCGATGCCGTCNAATTCCGGGTCTACTTTGCGGAATTTTTTNCGCAGNCGCTTGATATGNCTGTCGATGGTCCGGTCATCCACATAAACATCATCATTATAGGCAATGTCCATCAACTGGTCCCGGCTTTTCACATGCCCCGGCCTGTGGCCCAAGGCTTCCAGAATAAGGAATTCCGTCACCGTCAGCTTGACATCATGCCCCGCCCACTCACAAAGATGACGCAATGAGTCAAGTTTCAACCGACCCCGGATAAGAACGCTATCCTCATCATCTGTTTCTGTGCCCATTTTCTGACCCATTTTCCGCACCGCATCGACCCGGCGCAGAATGGTTCTGATCCGTTCAATCAAAAGCCGTTGGGAAAAGGGTTTGATAATATAGTCATCCGCGCCCATTTTCAGGCCCAGCATTTCGTCAATCTCATCATCCTTGGACGTCAGGAAAATAACCGGAAAATCATTTTTTTCCCGAAGCCTGCGCAATAATTCCATGCCATCCATCCGGGGCATTTTGATGTCCAACACCGCAAGGTCAGGCTGATTGGTCTCAAAGCCCTCCAAAGCTGCTGAACCATCCGGGTAGGTCGTAACCTCAAAGCCTTCTGCTTCCAGTGCCATACTGACAGAGGTCAGGATATTCTGGTCGTCATCGACAAGTGTTATTTTCGGAGCCATATGATCATTTTCCTCTTTTGCGCGCGAGTCTTTTGAAGGTTAGCATGATTTCTTTCCTTTAGTAAGTAAATCCCGAAAGATAGATAACCCTGAGATTGGATATATTATATATATTTATCAAAGCCTTAATAATAGTATCATTATTTTTTACGATTGATACTTGATTTCAACTGTCATATGGGCGATTCCCTCATACATATAAAAATATACCCGCAAGACTTGTGGTATAAAAATCTCGAATAGACCCTAGAGTTCAACTAAGGCAGAATTGAGAAAAAAAATAAAAAAAATAAAGGACAACGACTAAAATGAAAAATATTGGCAAATACATAAGTTCCACAGACCTCTCCCAAAATAATATCACCAGTGACAAAGATATATACTGGAACATGGGAGCAGAAATTCTCTATGAGCATACCATCAAAGCAGGTTTGGGTATCGTCGGCAAAGGCGGCGCCCTTGTCGTAGAAACCGGTGTTCATACGGGCCGGAGCGCCAATGACAAATTCATGGTCGTCGAAGAAAGCTCAAAAGATAATATCTGGTGGGGCAAGGTCAATGCCTCTATCACCGAAGAAAATTTCGATAAAATTCACGGACAAATTCTGAATTACCTCAGTGAACGGGATCTTTATGTACAGGATCTTTACGGCGGCACAGACCCGGCTTACCGGATCAACGTCCGCGCCATCAGCCCAAGCCCGTGGCACAGCCTGTTTATCCGTAATCTTCTGGTGCGGCCGGAAGTGGCTGATCTTGCGGAATTCTTACCGGAATTCACCATTCTTCACGCCCCGGAATTTAAAGTTGATCCCGCAGAAGTCGGCACCAACAGTGAAACCGTCATCACCATTCATCTGGGCAAGAAACTGGTCTTGATCGCCGGAACGTCTTATGCCGGGGAAATGAAGAAATCTGTTTTCTCCATCCTCAATTATCTGTTGCCAGAAAAAGGCATCATGCCCATGCATTGTTCCGCCAACATCGGCAAAGACGGCGATACCGCCATCTTCTTTGGCCTGTCNGGCACGGGCAAGACCACNCTGTCNGCGGACCCTGAACGTATGCTGATCGGCGATGACGAACATGGCTGGTCCGATACATCCGTTTTCAATTTCGAAGGCGGCTGTTATGCCAAGGTGATCCGCCTGTCACAGGAAGCCGAGCCTGAAATTTATGCCACAACCGCTATGTTCGGCACGGTTCTGGAAAATGTGGTCATTGACCCGGATACCCGCGAACTTGATCTGGATGACAGCACGAAAGCGGAAAATACCCGTGCTGCTTATCCCATTACCTCTATTCCCGGCACCACGGAAGGCGGCGTTGGTAGCCCTCCAAAAAATATCATTATGTTGACCGCCGATGCCTTTGGCGTTATGCCGCCCATCGCACGGCTTACCCCGGAACAGGCCATGTATCACTTCCTGTCCGGTTATACCGCGAAAGTGGCTGGTACAGAAAAAGGCCTTGGCAAAGAACCTGTCGCGGCTTTCTCTACTTGTTTTGGCGCGCCTTTCATGCCCCGTCATCCTTCTGTTTACGGTAATCTCCTGCGGGAAAAAATTGCCAAGAATGAAGTGACCTGCTGGCTGGTGAACACCGGATGGACTGGCGGCGTATATGGTGTGGGTCATCGTATGCCCATCAAATATACCCGTGCGCTNCTTCACGGTGCCTTNGACGGNACATTGCATGATGTNGAATTCCGCGTTGATCCCAATTTTGGCTTTGAAATTCCCACTAGCTGCCCCGGTGTGGATACGGCGATTCTTGATCCCCGCAGCACATGGAGCAATCCAGAGGATTATGACCGGCAAGCGGCCCATCTGGTGGACCTGTTCCGGGAAAATTTCAAAGAATATGAAGAGCATGTAGACGACAGCGTCAAAGCCGCTGGCCCGATCCTCTAACTATTATTTCATACAAAAGAAGCCCTGCTGAACGGTGGGGCTTTTTTTATTCATATCTTTTGGATATAATAACCCCTTGTCATTAACCGATTAAGAAATCAAGACGTAACATATGAAAAGATCAAAAATATCAACCTTCCCCCGCTGGAATGGATATGACTCGGAACGCGACCCGATACAGGTCCGTATGTGCGATCATGACGGATGTGATAACAAGGGCGAATTCCCCGCCCCCAAATCACCGGACAGCAAAGACAAATGGCAGTTTTGCGAAGCTCATATCACCGAGTTCAACCGCAACTGGAATTATTTTGAAGGCTTGAGCAAGGATGAGGCCTTCAAGCGGGCACAAGAAGAAATGCGCACCGCCAAGGGCTATGCCTCCAGCGGGGCCTATGACATGGGCGAAGCAACCTATGGCAAGGACCGCAGGCGCAATGACGCCCTGATTATCCTTGATCTGGAGGAGAAAGCCACCCCCGCTGAAATTAAAACCGCGTACCGCCGCATGGCCAAGCTCTATCACCCGGACACCAATCTGGACGACAGCGACGCCGCCATCAAATTCCAGCAGATCCTCACCGCCTATGAAGTCTTGACGGTAAAATAATCCAGCCTAATTACCATTTACCCGGTCTATTTACCCGGTCTATTTACCCGGTCTATTTAAATGTCTGGCTATATTTTGCCCAATGGTATTATTTTACAGGCATTTTTTTCTTTTTTGAAAAAAATGAGAGAAAACACCCCGTTTTCCCCCATTTTCAGACTGGCACAGGTATTGCCAATCCTTAGGGTTAGATAAAACCAACTGAGGATTTTTAATGGTCGATAGGATTACACACGCCAATATGGCCTATGGTCTTGGGGCCGCTTATGATCAAAATGCCCAAAAGCCCCGTGACAATACCGCCCCACCGCCAAATTCCGTGACCAGATAATCCACCATCTCCTGCACACGCGCCCGCCCCTGAACTGTAGGGATGAAAATGGCTTTCTTGTATATCTCTAGTGTTTTTTTGGCGTGTGCTGTGACAAAAAAGGCCATCATAATCGCATATGATATTTTCATCTGATGATCTTTCTTTGTTATCTTAACTTGACGTCATTCCTTCATTCGGGCCACAAGATCGGTATATTTCACGCCCCAGTTCTTAAAAGGATTCAGCGACAAAGTGGCATTGTAAAACTTCTGAAATCCGGTAACTTCGGGACCAATCCAATCCGGCAGATCAAATTTTTCCCCTTCCGAAGACAATTCCACTTCGGCGACAATCAAGCCTTTGTTGGCTCCTTCGAAAATATCCACTTCCCATATATGATCGCCAACGGCATATATTTCCCGTATTTTCTCAATGGGCGGCTGGGCACAGGCATTGAACAGAACGGTGGCTTCGTCCGCCGTGACCGACGTTTCAATCTCGAAACGGCCAATGCCTTTGGCCGGGGTTTTAACCGACAGGATATAACGGTCATCCTGCGCACGAATACGCACCACATTGCCCCCGTCACGGGCGATATAGCCTTGTCTGATTTTATGGCATCGTTCCGGTGTTTCCGACGGCAAAGCCGCCAAGAGAAACTTGCGTTCGATTTCCACATTCACTTTTGGCTCTTTGCCAAACAAACGCCGGATCATAATATATCCTCCAGCGCGGAAAACAGTTTTTCCACATCCTGAGCTTCATTATAAATATGAGGCGACACCCGAATGCTATTGCCCCGGACACTGACATATATTTTCCGGTCCGCCAACGCGGCCGTCAAACCATCGGGCGCACCACCGTCAAAATTAAGCCCAATCAAATGGGGGGAACGATGGGCCTTATCCGCAACCGTCAACCCCATAGCCCCGGCCCGCGCCGCGATCATATCTGTCAAACCGGACAGATAATCCGCAATGGCCTCTACCCCCCACGCATTCAACTTTTCAAGGGCCTGTAGAATAATAGGGGTCAACATGAAATTGCTGCGTTCCCCCACGTTGAAACGTCCGGCCCCCGGCAGATAATCCGATTGATAATCCACAAGTCGAGCAAAATCATCTGATCCTTTTCGGGCAATCCAGCCTTGCTCCAACGGCACGCCCTTTTGATGACGGGGGGCTACATAGACAAAACCATAACTATACGGACCGAGCAGCCATTTATAGCTGGCGGCAACCATAAAATCCGGGTCCACATCCCGCACCGAAAAAGGCATCACCCCCAAGGACTGTGTCATATCAAGCACAAGAGCGGCCCCTTGCGCCCGGCAAGCGGCCCCGACCCGGACCAGATCAATACAACTGCCATCGGTCCAATGGACCTGCGGACAGGCCACAATGGCGACCTCTCCGTCAAGGGCCGCGATGATCCGGCTGGTCCAATCGCCGTCTTTGGGACGGGCAATGGTCACCAGCTCCGCCTGATGAATCTGTGCCATATCCTGCCACGGATAAACATTGGACGGAAATTGATCCGCCAACACAAGAATCTTCTGTCCCGGCAACAATGGCAGGTTACGCACGGCTATCGCCACCCCGTAAGATACCGACGGCACCAGCGCCACATCATCAGCTCCTGCCCCGATCATATCTGCCATCAACCCGCAAGCCCGCGCCGGTGGCTCAAAGAAATCCGGGATACTGGTTTCCCAAGGATGTAATTTTCCCGCCACAGCCTGTTGTCCTTGCAGAGCCGCTTCTTTCAATATGGGCGTCATATAGGCCGCATTGAGATACGTCACATCCGCAGGAATATCAAAAAGATGCTTCTGGCATGTAAGACTTTGTCGTGACGTCATAAATATATCCTCGTTAAATTAACCATGACGGTAAGAACAGAAAGACTCTAGCTCCCAAAGTTGTGAAAGCCAAATTAATTTACTTTCAGACAATTATTTTGTTAAGGTGGCGGGAAACATCGTAAAAGGAATTTTAGATGAGTATCATTTATCCCATGGGTCTGTTGGCCATATTCACATTGCTCTATTCATCGGTCCTGATCACCGTGCGTAAGAAAGCCGTTGCCTCCGGGGATATCAAACCCAGTTATTTCAAGGAATATAACAATGATACCCCGCCCTCCTATATGCAAAAAGCCACCCGGCAATGGAGCAACCTTTATGAGGTTCCGGTATTGTTCTATGCCGTCTGCGCAGCCATTTTAGCACTGCGGCTGGATGATATGATTTTCACCTATATGGCCTATAGTTTTTTTGGATTACGGCTGGTGCAATCGTTCATTCATACCACCTATAACAATGTCTATCATCGGCTCCTGATATTTTCCTGTGGCATGGTGACGGTGCTGGCCATGTGGGTTCGTCTGTTGCTGAATGTTGATATGGCCTAAAGGTTTTTCTTCAGAAATTTTTCCATTTCCTGCAAAAATTTAATGCGGTGTTTCTCCCGGCTAAGATGATGATCGCCGTCTTCGAGAGTGATAAAGCGGATATTTTTCTTTTTCTTCTTCATGCGTTTGGCAAACATTTTACCCTGTTTATACTCAACACTTCTGTCCTCTGTTCCGTGAACCAGCAACACAGGTACATTAATGTCATCAATATGATTATAAGGGGAAATATCGGCAAGGGACCCTTCCTCATTACGAATATAAGGCAGATAACGTTCCTTCAATCCCAAAAATTTCCGGGCATTTTGGAATAATGTGGCCATGCTGGTCACCGGTGCTAGCGCCACAGAACATTTATAAAGCCCCGGTTCCTTGATCAGGGTTTGCAACGCGGCATATCCCCCGTAACTGCCGCCGACGATACAGATCCGCTTCGGGTCAGCATATCCCTCTGCGATCATCCAATGGGCACCGTCATTGATATCATCGAGCATCTTGCCGCCCCATTCATTTTCACCCAATGCCTCATAGTCCGCCCCATAACCAGTGGAGCCACGATAATTCATTTGCAATACCGCATAACCCCGCGTGGCAAGAAACTGCGCCCAATAATCAAAGCCATAAGCATCCCGGGCAAATGGCCCCCTTTTCATCCGCCATCCAGTCCACCACATGGGACCGGGTTTTCACAACACGCTTTCTGTCGGCTGTATGAACATTGACTTTATAAACATCGGGATAATTGATCTCTTTCCCGTCAAGAGCGAGCAAAATGTAGTCCGGATCATCGGGCAGAAAACTTACCACATTATCCTGAAACTGGGACACCCACCGATAACTCTTAAATACCCCACCACGCTTTTGACGCTTTACCAAATTAATAATATTCGCTTTATCCCAATTCATGGCTAAAAGACGTGATTCTGTATTTTTGATATGATAGCGTTTAGGCCGGAAAGCTCAGGCTAACCACAAGCCGATCATTACTTACCCAATGGAAGGATTTAAACTCTCCTTCTTCAAAGGGCGTCACATAAACCTGCCCCTTTTCCGCTGGCTCAAGACTTTGCGTGACAAGACTAATTTTCCCCTGATAATTTCTTAAAGAGGCTACACGGTTACCATTGGGGGATAGCTTAAGTTTCAGGATGTTTTCACGCTGGCCAAAGACTTCAGCAGAAACGGACGGTTTCTGCTCAGCACTATACCCCGTGGTCGAAACCAGAGAACAAACACATAAAATAAGAAAAAAATACGGTCGCATGACACCCCCCAACCCATTACACACTCATATGACTGACAGTCTATAATCCGCAAGCGGGGCATGTCAAAAGAAAAAATCAGCCAAATTCGGCTGATTCTTCAATGATTTTAGAAAGATAAAATCCAAAAGGCCGGATTATGCGGCCCCGGAAAGCTCTTCCTGACAAAAAAGATCATAAGTCAGCGTTAACATCCGGGCCACACGAGGGTCCTTAATGCTGTAAAAAATCTGCTGACTTTCCCGACGCGTGGACACAAGACCTTCGGCGCGCATGCGGCCAAGATGTTGTGACAATGCGGACTGGGAAATATTAAGATTTTTTTCCAGATCACCGACACACTTCTCTTTATCAAGAAGCCGGCTTAAGATCACCAGTCGGTTCGAATTTGCCAAAGTTTTAAGAAAACCTGCTGCTTCAAAAGAACGATGTTGCAGCTTGTCCAAGTCAATCACATCTACTCGTTTAGTCATCCCAATTCTACCATTTATTGTTTTCTGCCAAGATATTATTATTAGTATTTTTTATATGTTTCTTATTTGAAACTATTATATAGTATTTTTCTTATATATCATTTTAATTATTTCGTGAACAAAAAAAACGCCTCTATACAAAAAA
>JAESPY010000130.1 GCA_016765435.1 Emcibacter sp. | reverse complement strand
AGGCCATGGTTCAAAAAGAAACCAAAGGCAATTACCCCGCCGCCGTGGCCATTTTGTCCTGCGTTTACGAAGGCCATCAACTGCCCATGGACAGCGCGTTAAGGATCGAAAGCAAATATTTCACCACGCTTTTGATGGGCGATGTTGCCCCCAACATGATCCGTACTCTGTTTATCAATAAACAGGCCGCTGAAAAAGGCATTCGCCGTCCCAAAGATATCCCGCCTATGAAAACCAAAAAACTTGGTATGCTGGGCGCGGGCATGATGGGTGCGGGCATTGCCTTTGTCTCTGCCATGGCCGGGATTGAGGTTGTTCTGCTGGACCGGGAAATGGAATTTGCCGAAAAGGGCAAAGCCTATTCGGAAGCTCTTCTGACCAAACGGGTCAAGCGCAAAAAAATAACTCAGGAAAAAGCCGATGGTATTTTGGCCCTGATTAAACCCACGACGGACTATGCCGATCTCGCAGGATGCGACCTGATCATTGAGGCCGTGCTGGAAGATGTTAAGGTCAAGGCCGATGTCACCGCCAAGGTTGAGGCTGTGGTTGGCAAAGATTGTATCTATGCCTCCAACACATCGACCCTGCCGATCACCGAGCTTGCCAAAGCATCCCGCGACGAAAGCCAATTTATTGGTATTCATTTCTTCTCCCCTGTGGACAAGATGCCATTGGTGGAAATCATTCTGGGTGAGAAAACCAGCGATCTGGCCTTGGCAAAGGCTCTTGATTATGTGTCACAGATCCGTAAAACGCCGATCGTGGTCAATGACAGTCGCGGTTTTTACACCAGCCGTTGTTTTGCCACCTATATTATGGAAGCCATCAATATGCTGGCCGAGGGCGTATCCCCGGCGCTCATTGAAAATTGCGGCGTCTTCAGCGGCATGGCCGTTGGCCCGTTCGCGGTTGCCGATGAGGTCAGCATTGAACTGAGCCATCATGTGGGACAGGCGACCAAAAAAGCGCTGGGCGATGCCTATGTTGAGCAACCCTCCGACGTGGCATTGGAAAAAATGTATGTTGATCTGGGCCGTAAGGGCAAGAAAAACGCCAAAGGCTGGTATGACTATCCCGAAGGCGGCACCAAGTATCTGTGGTCCGGTCTGGCCGAGCATTTCCCGCTGGCAGAAAAACAGCCCACAGCCGAAGAAGTCACCAACCGTCTGCTCTATCGTCAGGCAATCGAAGTCATCCGCTGTTATGAAGAAGGCGTTCTGACCGCGCCGGAAGATGCGGACATTGGCGCCATATTCGGTTGGGGTTACGCCCCCTGGACTGGCGGCCCCTTAAGCATGGTGGATACTATTGGTGTACAGAAGTTTGCCACCGAATGTGACAATCTCGCCCAGAAATACGGCGCGGGATTTGCCGTACCAAACATGCTGCGCGACAAAGCGGCCAAGGGTGAAAATTTCTATAGCTAACACCCCTATTATACTGCATTTGAAAGGCCAGAGGGTTATGCCCCCTCTGGCCTTTTACTCTATTCTTCAAATTAATTTGTTTCCCGGATTCATTTTTGCTATTGATCGTACATCAGTTACTCAGGGAAAATATCATGGCGACCATAAAAACACTTCCACTGCTAGGCCTCTTGCTGTTCATCATCGGCATTACCCCGCCCAATATGGCGCGAGCGGATTGGGTATTGAATATGGAAAAATCCAATCTTTCCTACGGCTCCATCAAAAAGAACAGCATCGGCGAGAGCAACCATTTCCAGCGTCTGGAAGGCCAGATCACCGAAAAGGGCGAGATAACCCTGCTGATTGATCTTGCCAGCGTTGAAACATGGGTTGATATCCGTAACGCCCGTATGGCAGAATTTTTCTTTCAAACCATGGACTATCCCACCGCTACCCTACAGGGGCAGGTTGATATGGAGAAATTCAGCCGCCTGAAAGTTGGCGACCAGCAGTCCTTTGACATGCCTTTGATTTTGATCTGCACGGCCAGAGCCAAACTATTGATGCGGAACTTATCATTCTGCGCCTGACGGAAAAGACCGTTGTGGTGCTGTCGGGCAATATTATTTTTCTGGATGTGGAAAAATTTAATTTACTTTCCGGCCTTAAAAAGCTACAGGAAATGGCAAAGCTATCCAGTATCAGCAGCAGTGTTCCGATAGTCTTTCATTTAACCTTTGATCATAGACCTTAATCTAAAAGAGTAACCCAAATGCCTTTCTCCTTGAAAACGATCCTGATGGCGACATCTGCCACCTGCCTGCTTACCTTCTCTGCCATCGCACAAGGTCAAATATCACCGGATATTATGAACCTTCTTATTGTGGCCGCAGAAAAAGACAATGGGGCCAACCTTGATATGGTGGCCCGAATCGCCATTGCAGCCAACCCTGCGGCGACTAAGGACATTCAGGACCTTGTGGCCAATTTGCGCCAGAAAATGCCTAAAAAACCACTGATTAAAACCGCACCGGTTGTTGAGAAAAAACCTGTCGTCACCATAGAGACCAAAGTGGAAGAACCCGGTTATTTCAACTTTGCGGGCTGGGACGGCGAAGTGGAATTGAACTTCCTGCGCTCCTCCGGCAATACCAGTCAGGAATCTTTGGGCCTTGGCGGAAAATTAAAACGCGACGCGGATAAGTTTCACCATATCATCACTGCCTTCTTTGATCTGAATAAAAATACTAGCGTCAAAGACAAACAAAAATGGGGTCTGGCTTACAAGCTGAACTATGATTTTTCAGGGAAATTATACCTTACCGGTTTTGCCGGATATGAAAATGACCAATTTGGTGCCTTCCGGGAACGGATTACCACCTCATTCGGTATTGGTTACCCGATTATCAAAACCGACAAATATAGCTGGAAAGTTGAAGGCGGCCCCAGTGTCCTGTTCACAAAAGAACTGCCGGGACAGAGCTACAGCACCAGCATCAATGCTTTTGCCAGCAGCATCTTTGGCTGGACCATTAATGAGCGCAGTGAATTTACCAATACCACCATCTTTTATTTTGGGGAAAAGAGTGTCCTNGAAAGCAAGTCGGCTCTGAAGGTAAAGATCAATGGTGCGCTGAGCAGTAAATTTTCTTATGATATTCTGTATGACCGGGATGCGCCGCTGGGCCGTGCAAAAACCGACACGGTTGCCCGCGCCGGTCTGCTCTATGATTTCTAAATTATTTTAATGTTTCTGGCTTATTTCTTGGTGATCACATACATGCCCTGTGTCGCCATGAGATTTGCCAGAAATAAATTATGAAACGGCATCGGATAACCTTTGGCATTTATGGCCATGGAATATTCCACCTTAATATCCAATTCATCACACAGATTAACAAAATCCCTGATGGTACAGAAATGGATATTCGGCGTTGAATACCACGGATAATCCAATGTNTTATTCACCGGCATGGTGGCAAATATCGCAAGACTGAGCCGNACCCGCCAATGGCCAAAATTGGGGAAAGATACAATCGCCTTGCGCCCCACCCGCAGCAATTGTTTCAACATNNCATCCGGNCGCTTCATGGCCTGTAACGTCTGGCTCAGGATCACATANTCNAAACATTGATCGGGATAATAATTAATATCCTTTTCCGCATTGCCCTGAATAACTGAAAGCCCCTTGGCAATGGATTTATTGACGCCTTCCGGGCTGAGTTCAATACCACGCCCGTCCACCTGTTTCTCCCGCACCAGATAATCCAGCAGACTGCCATCGCCGCAGCCCACATCCAATACGGTTGAACCCGGTTCAATGACCCGCGCAATTTCCAGAAGATCCACCCGAATATCGGACGCTCTTGATTTTTCTGNATTCATGGCAGTTTNACCTCCACGGCATCGGCTTCGGATTGAAGGAANCCGCGCACGACCGCGTCCATTTCCGCACATTCCAGCAAGAAGCTGTCATGGCCCTTGTCCATATCAATATCAGCAAAACTGACCCGCGCGCCAATGGCATTCAGTGACCGGACGATATGGCGGCTTTCTTCGGTGGTATAGAGCCAGTCCGAGGTGAAAGACAACACACAGAAGCGAGTCTTTGTGCCCTGAAAGGCACGTGCCAGAACCCCGTCATATTCTGCACTCAAGTCATAATAATCCATGGCACGGGTAATATAGAGATAACTGTTAGCATCAAAACGATCGACAAAGGATATGCCCTGATGACGTAAATAACTTTCGANCTGAAAGTCGGCATCAAACCCAAAGGCCACTTTATCCCGGTCCTGAAGATTGCGGCCAAAACGGCTGGTNAGCCCGCTTTCNGACATATAAGTAATATGNGCCGCCATACGCGCCACCGCCAACCCNGCATGGGGTTTTTCCTCCCGNTCAAGATAGCGCCCGTGATCCCAATTGACATCCGCCATGATCGCTTGCCGNCCCACTTCGTGAAANGCNATATTCTGNGCCGAATGTCGCCATGTGGTCGCAATGGCAATGACGGTCTTCACCCGNTCNGNGTAATCTGCNGCCCATTGNAANGCNTGCATNCCGCCCATGGAGCCGCCGATCACGGAAAAAAGATTNTCNATTTCCAGATGGTCCAGCAACATGGNCTGCGCCCGGACCATATCNCCAATNGTGATNACCGGAAAATCAAGACCATAAAAATTNCCCGTTTNAGGATTGGTAGAGGACGGCCCCACCGTCCCNGCNCANGANCCAAGCACATTGATGCAAATCACATAATAGCGNTTGGTGTCCACCGGCTTATCCGGGCCGATCATATTTTCCCACCAGCCCCGCTTGCCGGTAATAGGACTGATCCCCCGNACATAATGATCNCCGGTNAACGCATGACANACCAGCACCACATTGCTTTTATCTTCATTCAAGCGNCCCCAGCATTTATAGGCCATGTCGAAAGAGCTGATCTCCTCCCCAGAATCAAGCCNTAACGGGGCCTCGCGCCCCAAAGTGACCACTNCGGCACAGCCATCATCTTCTGTTTCTGCATTTATATCCTGTTCCATAAAAAACAACATAATCATTATCTGGCAAAAGAACAGTTGAAATTTGCGCCAGATGAATATAATGCCAGAGGGGAGGCATAACAGAATNAATCAGGAACATACCATGAGTGGACTNAAACCGCGTCCGTGGATANATAAACTTGACGTCTATGTNGGGGGCAAATCCCAAACAGACGGCGTTGACGTATCCGTGAAACTATCTTCCAATGAAAGTGCNCTGGGGGCNAGCCCCAANGCCGTGNAAGCCTATCTTGGCGAAGCAGAAACCCTGCACCGTTATCCTGATGCCTCCCACCATGANCTGCGGGAAGCCCTCGCGGNGAAACATGATATCGANGCTGAACAAATCGTNTGNGGNATNGGATCAGACGAAATNCTGAAACTTGCCTGNCGGGCGTATCTGGCACCGGGGGATGAGGTNATCTTTCCCAAGCACAGCTTTATGATGTATCCCATCGTCACAACTGGCTTTGGCGGCNTNTCCGTGGAAGTGGACGANACNGATTATACCGCCAATGTGGATAATATTCTGGCTGCGCTGACGGACCGGNCACGGATCATATTTCTGGCCAATCCCAACAACCCGACCGGTACTTATTTGCCGTCCACAGAAGTTGATCGGTTATGGCAGAATATCCCCGACAATATATTGCTGGTGCTGGACAGTGCCTATGCGGATTTTGTGGAGAACGACGATTATCAGGCCGGGATTGAACTGGTGAAAAAGTCCCGCAATGTGCTGATGACCCGGACATTTTCCAAGCTCTATGGCCTTGCGGCCCTTCGGCTGGGTTGGGGCTATGCCTGCCCGGAAGTTGCCAGCATACTGAACCGCATCCGTGATCCGTTCAATATTCCTTCTGTCACGCTGGTCGCCGGGGTTGCCGCCGTGAAGGATGTGGATTTTGAGAATAAAGCCCGCGGCCATAATATCAAATGGCTGGATTATCTGAGAACGGAACTTACCGCCATGGAACTGGCACCCATTCCCAGCGTGGCTAATTTTATCCTGATCCGCTTTCCCGACACCAAGGTCAAGACAGCAGAAGCCGCCAATGACTTTCTGTTGAAACGGGGTTATATCCTACGCTGGCTACCGGGACAGGGGCTTGGAGATTGCCTGCGCCTGACCATTGGAACAGAAGCCCAAAATCAGACCGTAATCGGTCTACTCAAAGAATTTATGGAACAATAGGTATGGTTATCTTCCCTCAAATCACCATCATCGGCCTGGGGCTGATCGGCTCCTCCATTGCCCGAGCTATTCTGGAGCATGGGGTGACAGACAAGCTCATTGGCTGCGATAATAACGAAGACCATTGTCAGACCGCCCGGACCCTTAAACTTGCCCAGCACATCACGTCTGATCCGCTTGAGGCCATTCAAGACTCCGACCTTGTTATTCTGGCGACCCCTGTGGGCACTTATAGTGATCTGGCAAAACTCATCTGCCCGCAGATGAAAGCCGGGGCCATCCTGACCGATGTGGGATCGGTGAAATCCAGCGTGGTCAAAGCCCTGTCGCCTCATATCCGGGAAGACTGCCACCTTATCCCCGGACATCCCGTTGCCGGGACCGAACAATCCGGCCCGGGCGCAGGCTTTGCCAGTCTGTTCGACGGACGCTGGTGCATTCTGACCCCGCCCGAAGGCACCAACTCAGAAATGGTCAAAAAGCTGGAAAAATTCTGGCAGGCGCTCGGCAGCAAAGTCGATTATATGACACCGGAACATCACGATATGGTTCTGGCCATTACCAGCCATCTGCCCCATCTGATTGCCTATAACATTGTCGGCACAGCGCGGCATCTGGAAGAAGTCACAAAGTCAGAAGTTATCAAATATTCTGCCGGGGGGTTCCGGGATTTTACCCGTATCGCCGCCTCTGATCCGACCATGTGGCGCGATGTCTTCCTCAGTAACAAAGACGCCGTTCTGGAAATGCTCGGCCGCTTCAGCGAAGACCTGACCGCCTTGCAACGCTCTATCCGCTATGAAGAAGGCGACAAGCTGTTTGAGCTGTTTGACCG
>JAESPY010000129.1 GCA_016765435.1 Emcibacter sp. | reverse complement strand
GGCGAGCCACATATTGTGGCAGGTTTTTACGCGATTCAGACTGAGATTGATTGCCTGTTCATCCTGAAAGCCTTAAGCGCGATCCAGTGCCGTTGTGCCTTGCCGGTTATGGTGGATAAGAATGCCCCTTTGGCGTTCCGGGAATGGGATTTGGCTGAGGAATTGACAAAGGCAAGTTTTGGTACAATGGAGCCGGGACTTGATTGCCCAGAAGTCATGCCGGATATTATTCTGGTGCCGATGCTGGCGTTTGATGAAACGGGACATCGTTTGGGATACGGCGGCGGATATTATGATCGTACGCTGGAATATTACCGGAATAAGGGCCATGATTTTACGGCCATCGGAGTTGCGTTCGAGGGACAAAAGCGTGACCGGGTACCCGTCGCTGACTATGATCAGCCCCTTGATATTATTGTTACAGAACAGAAAGTTTATAGACCGTGAGAGTGTTATATTTAGGTGATATTGTTGGCCGGGCCGGACGAGTACTTGCGGTGGAAAAAATCCCCGAACTCCGTAAAACCCTGAAATTGGATTTCGTGGTGATTAATGGCGAGAATGCCGCCGCTGGATTTGGCATTACGTCCAAAATATGTACTGAACTTTTTGCCGCTGGTGTGGATGTGATCAGCACGGGTAATCATATTTGGGACCAAAAAGAAACCAAGAGCCATATTGCGGGCGAGCCGCGCCTGATCCGGCCAATAAATTATCCGCCTGGAACACCGGGTCGGGGCAGCGTCATGGTGCAGGATACGCGCGGACGTAATATGCTGGTGATTAATGTGATGGGGCAGGTGTTTATGAATGCGCTTGATGATCCCTTTGCAGCGATAGAGGCTGAATTGAAAAAATATGCATTGGGCAGCACGGTGAAATTTATTCTGGTGGATATCCACGGCGAAGCCACGTCCGAAAAAATGGCCATGGGGCATTTTTGTGATGGCCGGGCTTCTTTGGTGGTAGGAACGCACAGCCATGTGCCGACTGCAGATGCTCAGATTCTGGACGGCGGCACGGCTTATCAGACCGATGCAGGCATGTGCGGCGATTATAATTCGGTGATCGGTATGGATAAAGCGGAACCCCTGCAACGGTTCACCCGTAAAATATCTTCAGGTCGTTTCACTCCGGCTTTAGGGGAGGCGACTTTATGTGGGGTTTTTGTGGAAACCGACGATCAGACAGGGCTGGCCAAACGCATTGAACCTCTCCGTCTGGGCGCAAGGTTGCACGAGCATATTCCGACGGTTTAAGCGTGTTTCTGGTGCCAGTCCAAAGCCTGTTCAAGGCGGTCGTCGCCCCAAAAAAGCTCCCCGTCCGCTGTGATGAGGCTGGGTGCGCCGAAGATTTCCTTTGTTTGGGCCTCTGCCGTATTGGCAAATAAAGCCTCCTTGATTTCCGGGCTTTTGGCCTGAAGCAGGAGCCTGTCGGCATCATGGCCTAAATTTTCCAGAATACGGGCTATGGTATCGACGTCCGCGATGTTTTTACCCTCGGAAAATTGAGCGCGATAAACGCATTTGCTAAATTCCCCACGATGATCGCCGTCCGGCAGGCACAGGGCAATTCGGGATGGCAGTAGGCTGTTCTGTGGGAAAACCTGATCGGACCTTTCGAAAGGCACGCCATATTTTTCCGCAAGCCGGGCGATGTCCCGCCACATATATTTACCTTTGATTTCATAGATGGCGAAAGGCGAGGTGTTCCAACCCTGGCTTTTAAATATCGGCCCCAGCAAAAACGGCCGCCAGGCAATGCTGATGCCTTTGGCTTTGGCAAGGGACTGGATACGTTCCGCCGCCAGATAAGAATATGTGGAGGCAAATTCATACCAGAATTCAAGTGCTGTATTCGTCATCTTGATGGCTCCTTGGCAAAAGAGATCATGTTATGGAAAAATATAATGAGATAATAGGCATAGCTCATTATATTTTAGAAACTTTTTTCTGAAAAAACGCAATTGCCTGTTCACAAAGGGCGGTCAGTGTATTATCACAGTTGGGAACCTTATATTACAGCGCGTATAAAGGCCCGGCTGATGGCTTTTCAGGAAAAAACATATGGCAGGCCATTCCAAGTTTAAAAATATCATGCATCGCAAGGGCGCACAGGATAAAAAACGTTCTTCGCTTTTCAGTAAACTTTCCAAGGAAATCACGGTCGCGGCCAAAATGGGTGGCCCGGATACGGACAGTAACCCGCGTCTGCGTCTGGCCGTGCAAACCGCACGTGGTCAATCCATGCCCAAGGATAATATCCAGCGCGCCATTGCTAAATCACAAACTGGTGACGCGGAAGATTATGACGAAATCCGTTATGAGGGCTATGGCCCCGGCGGCACGGCATTGATTGTGGAAAGCCTTACGGATAACCGCAACCGCGCCGCATCGGATATTCGCACCGGATTTGCCAAAAATGGGGGCAACCTCGGTGAAACCGGCAGTGTCGCGTTTCAATTTGACAAGGTGGGCGAAATCATTTTTGACGCGTCGGTTAAATCTGCNGATGATATATTTGAAATNGCCTTGGAAGCCGGNGCCGAAGATGTGGTGTCNGATGATGANACNCATGAAATNTATTGCACCATGGAAGATTTGCAGGATGTGACNGCNGCCTTGGTCGAGGCCGTGGGCGCGGAGCCNAAATCGGCAAAGCTGATTTGGAAGCCACAGAATACCATTCCTGTGGATTTGGAAGATGCCCGTAAATTATTGAAAATGATTGATGTTCTGGATGATCTTGACGACGTGCAGAATATTTACGGNAATTATGAAATCTCTGACGAAATNATGGAGCAACTCAGCGAGTGACCGTAAAGCGGCGCAAGACAAGACAAAGATTGATCGGTATTGATCCGGGNTTGCGAAAAACCGGATGGGGCATCATTGATGTGGAAGGNTCACGTTTGATNCATGTGGCCAATGGCGTTGTTCATTCCAATGACCGNGACAGTCTGGCCGAACGTCTGGTTCAATTGTTTGACGGCCTGCAACAGGTGATNGTTGATTGGGAACCTGATGCGGCGGCGGTGGAAGAAACTTTCGTCAATAAAAACCCNACNTCNACNCTGAAATTGGGGCAGGCGCGNGGGATTTCTTTNTTGGTGCCGTCCATGGCGGGCATTCCAGTGGCGGAATATACCCCCAACCACATCAAGAAAACAGTTGTTGGCGCNGGCCATGCGGGCAAGGGGCAGGTGGCGGCNATGTTGAAAATATTATTGCCCCAAGCGGTTATAAATGGCGAGGATGCGGGGGATGCTTTGGCCGTTGCCATTTGTCACGCCCATAACGGCGGGGCCCATGGCACTTTGCATCAAGCCATAAAGAAAGACCGTTCCCCGACAACCGGGGGCGGCGCACAAATTTTATTCCGAGGAAGCCGCTGATGATTGCCAAATTAAAAGGTCTTGTGGACAGTATCAGTGAAGGCGATTGTGTGATTGATGTGAACGGGGTCGGCTATCTGGTTTTCTGTTCCGGCCGCACATTGGGTAATCTTCCTGCCGAAGGTGAAGCGGTAACGCTGATGATTGAAACTCATGTGCGGGAGGATCATATCCATCTGTTCGGCTTTGCCAGTGCGTTGGAAAGGGATTGGTTTAAATTACTGCAAACCGTACAGGGTGTTGGTGCCAAAGTAACGCTGGCCATCCTGTCGGCGGTGGGCATTGATGAATTGTCTAATTCCATATCAGCACAGGATAAAACGGTGGTTGGCCGGGCCACGGGCGTTGGCCCAAAGCTTGCCACCCGGATTGTCACGGAATTGAAAGACAAGGTTGCTAAATTCGCGACCCTGCCCAAAACCGCGGAAGTTAAAGGCGGTGGTGCCGCCGCGGTTGTGAATAACACGGCCACACAGGATGCGGTATCAGCTCTGGTTAATCTGGGCTATCGTCAGACAGAGGCCTATATGGCGGTATCTGCTGCGGCACGGGCCGCAGAGGGCGAGACCGGGGTATCTGATCTTATCCGTCTTGGGCTGAAGGAACTGGCGCAATGAGTGAGTTTGACAGCGAGGATCGCGAGGTCAGCCAGGAACAGAAAACTGGTGATGAGGCGGATAGTTCAATCCGGCCTACTCGGTTGGATGATTTCATCGGTCAGCGTAAGGTCTGCGATAACCTGAAAATGTTTATTGGGGCCGCGCGCATCCGCAATGATGCGCTGGATCATGTGTTATTTTACGGCCCGCCCGGTCTGGGTAAAACCACATTGGCCCAGATCATGGCGCGGGAGTTGGGCGTGAATTTCCGGGCAACTTCAGGTCCAGTGATTTCCAAAGCCGGAGACTTAGCGGCTCTGCTGACTAATCTGGAAGAAAATGACATATTGTTCATTGATGAAATCCACAGGCTTAATCCGGCAGTGGAGGAAATTCTTTATCCCGCCATGGAAGATTATCATCTGGACCTGATTATCGGCGAAGGCCCGGCGGCCCGGTCCGTGCGCATTGATTTGCCGCCTTTCACTCTGATTGGGGCCACGACGCGGTCCGGCTTGCTGACCACGCCGCTTCGGGACCGTTTCGGTATTCCCACCCGGCTTGAATTTTATTCCGTGGAAGATTTGGAAACTATTGTACGGCGGGCGGCACGGGTGTTGAATGTGGATATGACCAGTGACGGTGCGCGGGAAATTGCTCGCCGGGCGCGGGGAACGCCGCGTATTGCCGGACGTCTGCTGCGGCGGGTGGCGGATTATGCGCTGGTGCGGGCCGATGGCGGGGTTAATCAAGAGATTGCGGATCAGGCTCTGAGCTGTTTAGAAGTGGATAAGCTCGGTCTGGATGCCATGGATCACAAATATCTTAAATGTATCGGGATTAATT
The DNA here is from genome assembly GCA_016765435.1 of Emcibacter sp. GTDB lineage: Bacteria > Pseudomonadota > Alphaproteobacteria > Sphingomonadales > Emcibacteraceae > Paremcibacter. The sequence goes on along the minus strand of JAESPY010000129.1, from coordinate 2,576 downwards.
ACAATGGTGGTCCGGTGGGCATTGAAACATTGGCCGCGGCGCTGTCCGAACCACGGGATGCCATAGAAGAAATTATCGAGCCTTATTTGATCCAGACTGGAATGGTTCAGCGAACACCACGCGGACGCATGTTATCGCCGCAGGGGTTTGATCATATCGGGGTCGCATTACCGACTGTTCAAAATAAAAATCAAATGAATCTGCTTGAGGAGTAAAATGGCTGAACTTTTGCCACATTCGGGCGTTATCAAGGATGGTGAACATATTCTGCCCCTGCGGGTCTATTATGAGGATACGGACGCGGGAGGCATTGTATATTATGCCAACTATTTGAAATATATGGAACGTGGACGGTCAGACATGCTGAGAAAACTTGGAATAGATCAAGGTGAAATGCTGAAATTTCTGGAGCCTGATGATATAAAATTTGTCGTGATCCGTTCAGAAGTTGATTATATAAAGCCCGCCGAACTGGATGATGAAATCACGGTGCATACACGGGTCTCCAAACTGGGCAAGGCAAGCCTGTCCATGACCCAGGAAGTTCGGCGCGGGAATGATCTGTTGGCCAAGGGTGTTATCAGAGCAGCGTCGCTGAATAAACAGGATAGACCGGCGCGCATGCCGAAAAGAATTATGGAAAAACTGACCAAGGGATAGGGGTGAATAATGCCAGATAATACAGTGGATATCGTCGATTTGGGCGGGAATGTTCCTGACTTTACCCTCTTGGGGATGTTTGCTCAGGCGGACTGGATTGTCCAGCTCGTGATGTTGGTGTTGCTGGGCTCCTCGCTGTGGTGTTGGGCAATTATCTTTGACAAAAGCAAGCGTATTCGCCGGGTAACGGCTCAGGCGGATAAATTTGACGCGGAATTTTGGTCTGGAAATTCGTTGGAGGATTTATACGAACGGGTCAAGAAAAACCCGGATCATCCCATGGCGGCTCTTTTTGTAGAGGCCATGCGGGAATGGCAACGGTCCGCCGGAGGACGCGGTGCCAACAAGCTGGGTATGGGATTGCGGGATAGAATTTATCGGGTGATGCGGGTGACGGTCAGCCGGGAAATGGAACGGCTGGAAAATTACTTGAGCTTTTTGGCAACGGTGGGGTCAACCGCGCCATTTGTAGGGCTTTTCGGAACAGTTTGGGGCATTATGAATGCCTTTGAACAGATTGCTATTTCTCATAATTCATCGCTTGCGGTTGTGGCCCCCGGTATTGCCGAGGCCCTGTTTGCCACCGCCATGGGGTTGGTGGCGGCGGTACCGGCGGTTGTGGCCTATAACAAGATCAGCAACGATCTGGGACGTTATGCCAACAGGCTCGAAGGTTTTGCCGATGAATTTGGCACAATTCTGTCCCGGCAACTGGATGAGGAGCATTCCTGATGCAGATTCATGGTGGCAACAAGCCGTCAACCTTTAGCCGCAGACATAAACCCATGAGCGAGATCAACGTCACGCCGTTTGTCGATGTGATGCTGGTGTTATTGGTGGTTTTTATGGTGGCGGCCCCCTTGTTGACTGTCGGTGTTCCGGTTGATTTGCCAAATTCTTCTGCCAAAGCCCTGCCGGAAAATACTAAACCTTTATCCCTTACCATTGCCAAAGATGGGCAGCTTTATCTTCAGGATGAGGCCATCGAGCTTAATGAACTGGTGCCGCGTCTGAAAGTAATTTTTGCGGGTCGCAAAGATGACAGAATTTACATTCATGGTGACAAATCAGTTGATTATGGCGTGGTCATGAAGGTGATGGGCCGCATGAACGGGGCAGGCTTTTCCCGGGTTGCTCTTGTGACAGATACGGAGAATTAATAAAAGTTGCGCAATGCGGTCATCATATCCCTTGTATTTCACGCGGTTGTTATGGCGTCGGGAATGGTTGCTTTGCCTATATTGCGCCCGGACCGACCCACTGTGATGAAAATAATTCCTGTGGAAATGGTGAAGATTAGCGAAGTGACAAAATTACGATCTCAGGAGAAGGAACCTGATCCGGTTAAGAAGAAAACGCTGAAGAAAAAAGCACCAGAACGTAAGGTGGAAATGCCGCCAGCACCGCCGAAAATGGCCTCAAACATGCCCTTGCCGGATATGAAGGCAAAGCCAAAACCAAAGCCTAAAAAGAAAGCCGAGGCGAAAGAACCTGTCAAAGTTACGGCAAACCGTGCGCCGAAAATTACGCCTAAAAGCAAACCGCGACGTTTTAACAGTGGCAAACTGGCGGCACTTCTGGATAAGAGGGAAGCCGCAGAACCGAGTATCATTGAGAAGCTGAAAGACAAGGATTACGGTAAGGAAAAAGTTATTAGCACCGTTGATTTGCGCCAGCAAACTTTGAGCATCATTGATGCGATGAGTAAGCATATCTATGATAACAACTGCTGGAATATACCCGCTGGTGCTAAGGGAGCCGAAGGGCTTCTTGTGACGGTGCATATTCGTCTGGGCATGGACGGAAAACTGATTGGGGCGCCAAAGATCGTTGATGGTGGACGGATGAATTTACCGGGGCAGGAATTTTACCGGACAGCGGCGGAAAGTGTGCTCCGCGCCGTACGGAAATGTGCG
>JAESPY010000128.1:3089-7809 GCA_016765435.1 Emcibacter sp. | reverse complement strand
CTCTTCAATATTTTCCTCAATTTCGATCCACTCCAGCTCAAATTCTTCCAGGTCCAGGCTCATGTCGAGTTTCTCTGCGGTGAATTTCTTCAGGGCAGCGGCAGCTTTATGGTCGCCGTGGACGTAGAGCTTCGGATTCTTCAGTGCCCGGTTATATTTGGCAATGTCCGTGGTCAGGCGTTTGATTTTCTTTTCCAGTTTCTCTGCCTTCTTGCGTAAAGACGTTAGTTCCGGGTTTTCGCTTCTGACTTTACCTTTGCCTTGGCCGTCGACTTTTTTGGTTTTTTTGCGGGATGTGGCGCGGGATTGCAGGATCAGTTTTTTATAATCCTCCATATCACCGTCATAAGGTGTAACCGTGCCGTCATGGACTAGCCACAGGCGGTCGGCACAGGCCTCGATTAAATGGCGGTCATGGCTGATCATAATAACCGCGCCATCATAACCGTTGATGGCATGGATCAGCGCTTCACGGCTTTCCACGTCCAGATGGTTGGTGGGTTCGTCAAGGATCAGGATATGCGGCGCGTTCAGGCTCATCAGGGCGAACAGCAATCGGGCCTTTTCACCACCGGACAGGTCTTCGACACGGGTCATGGCCTTGTCCGAGCCGAAACTGAAGGACCCTAACTTTGCCCGGACTTTGCTTTCCGGGACGTTGGGCATGCGTTCTTTCAGATGGCTGAGGGGCGTGCCGTCCATATTCAACTCGTCGAGCTGATGCTGGGCGAAATAGCCAACTTCCAGCTTGGAGGATTTCTTCAATTCGCCGTTCATGATCTCCAGACGGCCTGAGATTAGCTTGGCAAAGGTGGATTTACCGTTACCATTCTGTCCCAATAACGCGATGCGGTCATCCATATCAAGGCGCAGGTTCAGCCGTTTCAATATGGGATTGCCCGCAGAATAGCCAACCTCGCCATGATCCAGTGTGAATAGCGGCGGTGCCAGAGGTTTTGGATTGGGGAATTCAAAGGAAAATGTCTTGTCTTCCAGAATACTGTCCAGTGGCCCCATTCTTTCCAGCATTTTAACCCGGCTTTGGGCCTGTTTTGCTTTGGAGGCCTTGGCCTTGAAACGGTCAATAAAGCTTTGTAGATGTTTTTGTGCGGCTTCCTGTTTGACGATGCCTGCGCGGCGATGGGCCAGTTGTTCCCGCTTTAGTTTTTCGAAATTGTCGTAATTACCAGTATAAAGTTTCAGCTTCTTTTGGTCCAGATGCAGGATCGCGGTGACGGAACTGTTGAGCAAATCCCGGTCATGGCTAACGATGATAATGGTAAAGGGATAGGTCTTGATGAAATTTTCCAGCCACATGACGCCTTCAAGATCAAGATAGTTGGTCGGTTCATCCAGAAGAAGCAAATCAGGCCGGGTGAACAGGGTACAGGCCAGAGCCACTCGCATACGCCACCCGCCGGAAAAGGACGAGCAGGGCCGCCGCTGGGCTTCGCCGTCAAAGCCGAGGCCGGACAGGATGCTGGCGGCGCGGGCTTCGGCGGTATGGGCCTCAATATCAGCAAGGCGCAGATGNATATTGGCGATTTTTTCAGGNTCGGTTTCGGTTTCGGCAGNTTTNTCCAGNTCCTGTAGCTCNTGGTCNGCTTCCAGAACCGTATCGAGCAGGCTGGTGGCGCCNCCGGGGGCTTCCTGTGCCACTTGGCCCAGTTTGGCCCGGGGGCTTATCTTTAGATTGCCCTCATCCCAGTGAAGCTCGCCAGTGATGAGCTTTAACAGCGTGGACTTGCCCGCGCCATTCTTGCCGACGATGCCGACTTTATGGCCNGCAGGCACCCGCGCACTAGCCCCCTCAAGAAGGGTTTTTCCGGCAATGCGATATGTTATATCCTGAATTTGAAGCATGAAGACACCTTGCGTAATTTGAGAATAGGGTTTAGCAGGATTCGCTAAAAATACAATGGATGATTTTTATACCAACGATTTTGATAAATGATTCATTTCATGCCCCGGATGGGATTATCAGGTAGGCAAGGTGTGCGGTGCGATGCTTAAGCATCAGGCAAGCGCCTTAACACCCCTGATAATCCCANNCGGGGCACCTTCCAGGCCGGGTTCTTTTATCCACATGCTGCGTTGTGTTTCGTTTGCGGTACCAGTACCGCCGCATGAACCACGCCTGACCTGAGGATAAAATAATCCGGTGAAATGGATCATTTATCAAAACCGTTGGTATTATGTTGATGTTCTGGTCATAAAACATTATAACCCGCCCCAAATTGGATGTATTTTTATTTAAGGAATGAATGATGACTGTGACCCGTACTTTTTCGATTATTAAACCCGATGCNACCCGTCGTAACCTGACNGGTGCTGTGATTAAAATTCTGGAAGACGGTGGTCTTCGCGTTGTGGCTTCNAAACGTATTCAGATGACAAAAGAACAAGCCGANGGTTTTTACGGCGTTCATAAAGAACGGCCTTTCTTTGGTGAANTGGTTGAATTCATGATNTCNGAGCCNGTTGTGGTTCAGGTNTTGGAAGGCGANAATGCTGTATCGCGNAANCGTGAATTGATGGGTGCGACCAATCCTGATGATGCGGACGNGGGNACTATTCGTAAAACACATGCGTTGTCTATCGGTGAAAATTCCGTNCACGGGTCCGACAGTGACGAAAATGCAGCCATNGAAATCGCTTATTTCTTTAGCGATNCCGAACTGGTTGGCTAATTTCGATTAGCATANNGATTTNAGGAAAGCCGCTGGTCATATGGATCAGCGGCTTTTTTTTATTCNGATAAAGGATTGGGGCTGATCANGCCGCCTTTNGGGTANNTGGCNTGTTCAATGATNGCNCGGTTGCCGNAAATNCGTACCCGGNNCANNGCAATGAGTTTCAANGCCTCTGGATAAATGACATGTTCCAGTTCCAANACNTTATCGGACAGGCTNTCGGCNTCGTCTTCNGGGTCAACGGCCAGCGCNGCNTGTAANATAATNGGNCCGTCNTCCATTTCCGGGCGGACGATATGAACNGTGCANCCGGTAAAGCGAACNCCGGATTCCANCGCGCGNTCCTGCGTATGNAATCCNTTGAATGACGGCAGCAGGGANGGNTGGATATTCAGGATACGGTCTTTCCAGCGGTTGACAAAACGCCCGTCCAGCAAACGCATGAATCCGGCGAGACAAATAAATTNGGCTTTATATTTTTTCAACTCATCATCAAGAGCATTTTCAAAAGACTCCCGGTCTTCGAAATCCCGGTGATTAACCACAGAGGTCGGNATATTNGCGGCTCTCGCTCTCTCTAAGCCNCCNGCACCGGGGTTGTTGGCGATAACCGCGACGATACGGGCCGGAAAGTCTTCGTCGGCACAGGCATCAATCAGAGCTTGCAGATTACTACCCCGGCCGGAAATCAATACAGCGACGTCTAACATGGTGAAATATCCTGTTTAATGGGAAGAAAGAGCCTGCCANGGNGCATTATAGCCCCAACTTCCGGCGGTACCCGTAACAACAGTTGCCGGTTCATTTNCTGATTTTTGAACCACATGTCCCAGAGTATAGACGGTTTCGCCTAAATTTTCGAATATTTTCCGGGTTTCATCGGCCCCGTCCGCTTTGACAATGACCACAAGACCAATGCCGCAGTTGAATGTTTTCGCCATTTCCAACGGTTCAAGATTACCCGCTTCCCGCANCCAGTCGAACACAGGCGGCAGTTTCCAACAGCTTGCATCCACNTGNGCNGAAACGCCNTCCGGCAAAATNCGNGGAATATTTTCCACGAATCCGCCGCCAGTGATATGGGAAATTGCCTTGATATGTCCCGCTTTCAGAGCCGCCAGAGTGCTTTTTACATAAATCCGNGTNGGTTCCANCANNGCCGTNCCAAAGTCNTTGTCNGCATCAAAGGGGCAGGGGTCCTGATAGCTCAGGCCTGAATCTTCTACCAAACGCCGCACAAGGGAGAAACCATTGGAATGAACGCCGCTGGAGGCCAGCCCCAACAGAATATCACCTTCGGACACATCGTCACNAGTTAATATATTGTCCCGTTCCACCGCGCCGACACAAAATCCGGCAAGATCATAGTCGCCTTCTTTGTACATGCCGGGCATTTCGGCGGTNTCNCCGCCAATTAACGCGGTATTTGCCTGACGACATCCNTCGGCGATGCCTTCGATGATNGCCCGTCCGGCNTCAACNCTTAGATGTCCGGTGGCGAAATAATCCAGAAAGAAAAGCGGTTCNGCACCNTGNACGATCAGATCATTGACNCACATGGCCACCAGATCAATCCCAACGGTGTCATGCTTGCCCGATTCAATGGCAACCCTTAGCTTGGTTCCAACACCGTCNGTGCCNGAGACAAGGATCGGATCGTTATAGCCCGCGGCTTTAAGATCAAACAGTGCGCCAAAGCCNCCAAGGCCTGATGTGCAGCCGGGTCGTTTGGTTGAGGCNGCTGCAGGCTTGATAGCATCTACAAGCGCATTGCCCGCATCAATATCAACACCAGCGTCTTTATAGGTATAGGATTTTTTTTCGTTCACGATTGTCCACCTGAAAAATACGATTAATAGCTCAGATATAAGGGTAGCCATAAGAAAATGCCACCTGATTTTTCTCTTATGGATAAATATAAATGACTTGCCATAGTGATGACAAGATGCACTATTATGACATTGAAGGAAAGATCAGGCTGTTTGGATGAATGAATTTGATAAATAATAAAATTATAACAATANCTT
>JAESPY010000127.1 GCA_016765435.1 Emcibacter sp. | reverse complement strand
ACGGCTCCAGCCGCGTTTGAANAGCATCCCTGTCAACGGCCACGTNGCNATANATGTCTTTGTAAGAAAGGCTGAGTATNGGACGGTTAATGTCCGCGACATANTCTTCACTAAATGAGAATATGCTTTTATCATTNGGCAGNAGTGTTATCGNTCCAATATTNTGGTCGCCTAAAAANACATTAAGATTTGTAANTNCAGNCATCTTTTAGTCCTCGTCATCCAGCTGGTATTTAGCNAGGNTTCTGGGTGNNGTCGAATGAACAAGCTGATGGCGAATNTCNGCTTTGCTGTTAGGGCGNTTTGCCTCTNTTACAAGGNCACNTNTTGCTTTTTGAGCCCCCTTAGGGACCAGCATTAACTCNAATTCCANCACACGGGCGAGTTCGATGAGGCTGGATAGCTGCAGGTTCACTGNTCCATTCTCAATTTTTGANATATGGCTTTGAGGGATGCCAATCTTTTTGCTGAGNGCTCNTTGGCTCAGNCCTTTGGCTTCCCTTGCCTCTTTTATTTGNNGTGTAATATGCGNTATTGACTCATGCATGATNTGNNTNNACGTATCAAAAATATTTNATGATANNTGAAAGTATATCTAANATANTNTATTAAGTCAAGATNGTGATATGCNTTGCTATATCANATAAATTTTTGATANATAATANNATATATTTATAAAACAAACTCTCAACACATCAAGCCNATGAATTATCTTGCAACATCCTGTAATTTATTCATCAACCTTTGCANGGAAATCATTGTTGTGTCGTGCTTAANAGGGAATTCATCATTACCCCCATAAACAACAAATTTTTGTGTTGCCTGTATGTCTTCACACGCATTATGAAACCCTGNTTTTATTTTAGGAGCNGACCCTAATTTAATTTCTATAGCCCATATTTCTGTACTGGATATTTTTAGGACAAGATCTATTTCTGCCCCCGCTGCTGTGCGGTAGAAATAACGTCCGATGCCGCTTGGCAGAATAGACAAAATATTTTCAACCACGAAACCTTCCCAGCTTTTGCCAAGAACAGGATTGGAAAGCAAAGCATTATAATCAGAAATATTNAGAAGCCTNTGAAGAATTCCACTATCACGGATATAAAAACGTGGTGATTTAATGAGACGTTTCTTGACATTAGTGTGCCACGGCTCAAGGCGGCGCACAAGAAGTAGGTCAACCAAAATATCAAGGTAGTGACTGATCGTTTTACCATCGACCTCAAGGTTCCCGCCCAAAGTAGAATAATTAATGTTTTCGCCTTGCAGATGTGCAAGCATGGTCCATAATCGTCTCAACCTGGTTGCTGAAACCCTAAAACCCATTTGNGGTATATCACGCTCTAAATAAGTGCGNATCATATCTTCCAACCAAATCATACTATTGGCATCAGTATCGGCAAGATAACTGTCTGGGAAACCGCCTCTTAGCCAAATTTTATGNATATCCTTTGGTTCAGTGATAGGAATTTCCAGCAAATTGAANCCTGTCATTTCTAAATAGCTGATTCTACCAGCCAGNCTTTCGGAAGACTGCCGTAATAAATCCATTGAAGCAGAGCCTAAAAGCAGAAACTGTTCTGCTTTGCGACCTTCGCGTCTATTTTTATCAATGAGACCGCGTAATACCATAAAAAGATCTGGTGCACGTTGGATTTCATCTAGAATTATAAGTTTATCATTATGCTGATATAAGAAAGTTTCAGGATCACTTAATTTTATGAGATCTGNTGGGGATTCAAGGTCTAAGTAAATGGATGGCCTGTCCCGGGCAATAGTATGCGCAAGGGTTGTTTTACCTACTTGTCGTGATCCAAGCAGCGCAACAGCGGGGACACGCTGCACAGTTTGTTCAAGCTTATCTGTGATCCATCTTTTTAACATACCTTGTATTTTCGTATATTATCTCCGAAAATACAAGGNAAAATAGAATTATTTACACAATGNCGACAACCTCGACCNAGTTTCTATTTTCGTCCTATCCGGTNCTTAAATTTCTATGTCCTTAATAATTTCTTATATTTGATCTCTTGTTAATGAATTTATTTAGTAAGGCCATTNCATNTGTGGTGCTAATAAATTTAATGTTTTGGGCTCTTTNATGAGCATATCAAGAACTACAGAATTCACCACTAAAGAAGTACAAAATTCACCATAAACAAACTACAAAATTCGCCACTACTGTTGATTNGGTGTTTAAAATGTCTATACTCACGGCATGTATAGAAGAAATATAACAGNTGCAATTATAGATGCCCTGTCAGATACACCCGTTATTTTAATCAACGGCGCTCGTCAGACCGGGAAAAGCACCCTGTGCGCCAAAATTCTAGAAGAGGGCGTTTTTCAAGGAAAGTTCATTACAATGGATGATCCCACCGTTCTTGCTGCCGCACAACGTGACCCTCTGGGTTTTCTTGAAGATTTAGGCAAGCATGTCATCATTGATGAAATACAACGCGCCCCTGAGCTTTTCCTGTGTATTAAAAAGCTTGTTGATGAAGATCGCAAAGGCAGAAGGATAATCTTAACAGGTTCCGCAAATGTCATGATAATGCCGAAAGTGGGAGACTCTCTTGCAGGACGTATAGAAATCCATAAGTTATGGCCTCTTTCCCAAGATGAAATACAAGGCACTCGATCAAATTTCTTGACCATATTAATGGACCCGCAAGCCAAATTTAAATCATCCACCACACCATGGAAAGAAATTGCAAGAAAAATGCAGGTTGGCGGCTATCCTGAATCATTAGAACGCCGGTCGGCATCTAGGCGTAATAAGTGGTTTCTTGATTACATTACCGCAATCCTGCAAAAAGATATCAGAGAATTGGCTAATATCGAAGGACTTGCTGAAATTCCTAATGTCTTCGGGCTTGCGATTGATAAAAAACATCACCCGGTGATGAGCGCGGCCAAATTCCAGTTCCGCAAGCAGCCGGTCCGCATCGCCTGTAAAATCCCGATAGGCGAAAAACAACAGCATGATATTATCAAGCTGCGCAATTTGCTCGACGGTAATCGGTTCAACGATAATCTCTGGTTTTTTCATCTTCTCCACCACGAGGGTTTTCCCACCCATTGCAAGAATAACGAGCATATCATGGCATGAACCATATAATATGTCAGCACTATTGACATATATTTTTGTTCCCAATAGGTTTTTACTATCGGCAGACGCGCGTTTAACGCGCAAACACAAACGCTTGGAGAAGCAACATGGCAGGCATTCCATTCGACCAGCTCGACGGTCATATCTGGTACAACGGTGAATTCGTTGAATGGGGC
>JAESPY010000126.1 GCA_016765435.1 Emcibacter sp. | reverse complement strand
GAGGAACAGATTGATGTGATGCGCCGCCTGTGGACTGAAAATGACGTGAGCTATGAGGGCGAGAATCATAAGTTTGAGAATGTCTGTATGTCACCGCGCCCGATTCAACGACCAATTCCGTTATTTTTTGGTATGGGCCGCAAAATTGCGCCGATTCCACCGGATGTGGTCTTGCGTCGGGCCGGACGGCTTGCCGATGGCTGGTTGCCCATATTCGGGCCGGATGCCGAGGGAAAGATTGCGGTTAAAAAAGTGCATGATGCCGCGCGGGAAGCAGGGAGAGATCCTGAAAAACTGATCATGTCCATGAGCATTGATGTGACGGACCCTTCCGATCCCNNNATCATTGATGANATNAANAAACGGCGGGATTTTGGCGCACATCATATCAATCTTAATCTGGCGGGGTCATCGGCGCAGGAACAGATCGAACTGCTGAAAAGGCTCGCTGATAATGTGCTTAAGAACGGCGGATGATATCTTCTGTTTTTTATGGATGGAAAATACTAGNNGCNCTTTGGGTGGTCATATTTGTTAATATGGCTTTCCCGCTTTATGGCGGCAGNGTCATCAACAGCTATATGGCGGCGGATTTTGGTCTGGACAGGAAAACACTGGGCCTGATTTTCTCCGTATTTGTNTTGATGACGGGCCTGCCGGGGCCNNTGGCGGCNATCTGTGTNGATAAAATGGGGGCCAGATTNACNTTGATTATGGGGTCTCTNGCNGTNGTGGTCTCNGCCATTCTNATGGGNACGGTTGTGGATAACAGNCTTTCGGCGATCATNGTATTCGGGTTGATTATGGGCCTTGGNAGNCTGTGNGGGGGGCTGCTTTCGACACAGGCCTGTATNGCTTTCTGGTTTGTGCGCCGCCGTGCGCGCAGCCTATCAATCATCTATATNGCAAGNTCTGTTGGGGGTATCGTTGCCGCNCCNNTGTTGAATTATGTGATTTCCGAAACGGGAAATTGGCGNATNGCATGGCTNNTGATTGCNGGTCTGGCCTGCATTTCATTGATTATCATCATTGTGATNGTGAAAAATACACCNCANGAAATGGGTCTGTTGCCCGATGGGGATATGCAGGAAAATGACTTGGNGGCTCCACGGGTTCATATGACAGCGGAAGACTGGACCATGCGGGAAGTTCTGCGGTCCCCTGTTCTATGGGGCTTGTTGCTCAGNACGATTGGNATGGTNAGTGGTTTNACGCTNTTTATNGGGCATGGTATTGTTCATTTGAAAGATTTGGGGCATTCGCCGACCATGGCCGCGATGGCGATGTCGATTATGGTGGCCGGGGGAATGACCGGAAAAACAATTGTTGGTATATTTGGCGACAGGGTTGAGCCGCGTTATCTGTGGATTGCGGGTCTGATTATTTTTTCTTTTGGCCTTGTCTGGGTCGTNAATGCAGAAACAATGGGAGATATTGTTATTTTCTCTTTCTGTCTTGGCATCGGTTCCGGCTCGGTCATGGTCTTGTTAATGGTTACTTTGAGCCATTATTTTGGCTCGAAAGTGTTTGCCCAGCTCACAGGTCTGACGCTGGCGGTTTTAACCATGGCCAGCTCCAGTTCTCCCCTAATAGGTGGATATCTTTATGATTTGACAGGAAGCTACGCGGAAACTTTTTACAGCATCGCTGTTTTATGTTGCGTCGGGGTTGTCACGCTGTTGATCATTCGTCCCCCGACACGTCATAAAGTGACTAGCCCTTCTTCTTAGCGGCCCTGGCAGCCCGGACGCGGGCAACTTCGTCGCTGTTCTGACAGATGACCCCAAAGCCAAGTTCCAGCGCGTTATAAGATTTAAGNTCGGTATTTTCNGATGCCTGCAAAAGCCGTTTGGTCAATTCAACGGAATGNCGGTTNCCCTTGCCAATTTTGTCGGCAAATTCAACGGCCGCTTCGACGGCAGTTCCCGCCGGAACCATGTGACTGACGAGGCCAAGACTCAGGGCTTCATCGGCCATGACCACACGTTCTGAATAGATAATCTCTGACGCTTTATAAAGACCAAGCTGGCGGCGGAGCAACCAGACAAACCCACCGTCGGGGATGAGGCCCAAACTGAGGAANGGCGCACAGAATTTTGCCTGATCCGAAGAAATAATCATGTCACAGGCCAGCGCAATGCTCCAGCCAATGCCGTATGCGCCGCCCTCAACCGCAGCTATAACCGGGATCGGCAGTGCGCGTAGCCGGGTGATGACACGTTGGCCAAGGTCCAGACGCGCCGCCGGGGCCACGGCACCATCCCCACGAGCGGGTGGGGTTTTAAGGTCGCCCCCGGCACAGAAAAACTGTTCAGCACCGGTGATGATGATGGCACGTGGCGGGGAGGCGCTTTCTGCCTTGTTTAGAGCAGAATTCAATTCTTCCCATAAATCAAAAGAGACGGCATTTCGCGCACGGGGACGGTTAAGGGTCAGGACAAATATGCCTTCAACGGGTTCATCGATGCGGATTACGGGTTCTTCGGTCATATTCTGGACTCCATAAATCTATAAAAAATCACGGTATGACCATTTTGCAAGGTCTTCCGGTGTGTCAATATCCTGGGCCAATCCGTCCCGTAGGAGGGAGAGGCTAGTTAGGCCGGCCTTTTTGGCGGCGGCAAGGTGATGGGAAAAACTGTTTATGCCATAATGGTAACGGATGGCCCCCGCCGGAGAGAGGAGCAGGGCATTGGTTCCCGTCCGGCTTTTATCCGGGGCAATGACCATATGGCCTTGTTTTGCGGCGGCGAGTAGGGCTGAAATATCATCCACGCGCAGGTTCGGAAGGTCACAACTGATGGACAGAAGCGCGTCGATCCCGGCTTTACGTGCGGCGTCTGCCGCCTGTTCCAGCGCCTTGTTTAGGTCGCCGTTTTTTGGTTCCTTCACCGGAATCATGCCGCGCTCTTTTGCTTGCCTAAGAAGTTCCGTTGAAGGGCTGACCACATAGCATCTTGCTGGGTTTGCGGCTTTTGAGATGACATCCAGCGTATGGGTAAAGAAATAACGGTTGAGCTTCTGTCTCTCACCGGGACTGAGGACCGGAGATAACCGTCCTTTTCCTTCGGCAAGAGGCCGTACGGGGATTAAAATACCGATATTCATGGGCAGTTCAATTCACGGCAAAATTTAAGAACTTGTTCGGCAAGCTCCTTGCTGTCGTCAAGGGATGTCATCA
>JAESPY010000125.1 GCA_016765435.1 Emcibacter sp. | reverse complement strand
ATTGGGGGCTAAATAGGGAACCCGCTTGCGTGGGTGGATGCGTTATAGAAAAAAAGACGGGGTCTGTCCAGCACTCGTTTGAAAAAAATGCACCATCCTTGTAAGCCATGATTTCCCAGCAATAATCAAGGGGTTAATATATGTCGTCCGGGTCAGGTTCCGGGATGTCCGTCTTTTCGCCGGGAATGACGTAATTGCCTTTCAGCCAACGACCCAGATCAACATCGGCGCACCGGTCCGAACAGAACGGATGGTATTTGGGCATTGCCGGATTTTTTTCACATATGGGGCACAGATTGTTGCTGTTTGCTGCTTTCACGGGGTTATTCCTCTATCATATCAAGCTTGCTTCCGGTTCGCCGTATGAAGCTGTCAAGAAGCTGTGGCCGTGCTTTCAGCCAGTTTTTGATTTCTGGCCCCACCTTTACCTTAAGCGGAATACCGGGTTTTCGACTGGCATCCAGTACCCATTGCCGTAACAGGGCAAGGGCGGTGGTTTCCAGAGTGGCAATGGGGCCTCTGTTGGCTAGGATTTGTCGGTTCAGGGCCAGATGGCGGCCTTTGCGGGCCAGCTCCAACAAGCCAAAGGCCGACAGGTTACTGCGCTGAACTTGTAGGGGGTCATCCTGTATCAGGTTATCCACCACTGTTAACAGGTTGCTGACATTGGATTTGCCGGACATATTGATGAAGTCGATGACAATAAGGCCGCTTAACCCATAGAGACGGATTTGCCGGAAAATTTCCCGGGCGGCCTCAAAATTTATGGCAAGCCTTTGTTTCTGGGGGTCTTTGCTTATCCGGGCATTGCCCATATTCACATCGACTGTGATCATGGCTTCGGTTTGCTCAAGGGTAATCCACGCGCCGGAGGACAGCGGGATATGCTTGGCAAATAACCGATCTAGTTCTTCTTCAACGCCGTAATGTTCAAACAGCGGTGTGCTGTGGGGGTGAAGCGTCATCCGGTCGAGCAGGTCCGGGGAAAATTCCTGCGCCCAATCCTGAGCGACTTTCAGGGTAGCGGGTTGGTCAAAAATGATCCCGTCATGTCTGGCACTGCCATATTCCCTTAAAATCTGTAACAGACTATCTGGACCTTGAGACAACAGGAAAGGGACCTTCTTTTTATCTCGATTTTCCATCGTCCGTGTCCAGTGCCGGATCAGGTGATTGGCGGTTTTTTTAATGTCACTCTGGGGGAGTTTCTCAGCCTCCGTCCGCAGAGTCAGGCCCATGCCTTTCAGATTGATACTGCTGGCAAAAGTTTTCAGTTCTTGCCGCAGACTGGGGTCCTTGATTCGGCTGGAGATAAAAGCCCCTTCGCGAAAAGGATGTAGAATCAGCGCGGAACTGACGATCTCAACCCGACCCGTGAGTTTTACAGATTTGTCGCCGCTGGCGTCTGCGGTGACCTGAACGATAATTTTCTGCCCCTCATTGAGCAGACTGGTCAGGTCCTTTGGTTTGCCGCCGGGACGTTTGGGCAGCAGGTTCAGGGGCAGAAATCCGGTATGTCCCTCACCAAGGTCAACAAAAGCCGCTTGAAATTCAGTGCTCAGAGAGGTGACACGTCCGTAATAAACCGCGCCGACAAGGCTGGGATCATGATCCCGGAACAGACGGATTTCAACGGGCTTTCCGTCTTCCAATAGGGCGAAACGGGTTTCCCCGATGGCGGAATTAATCAGAATTTCAGAAGGCATAACCGTTCCCCTGTAACATATTTGTGGTTTCAAATAGAGGCAGGCCCACCACATTACTATAGGACCCGTTGATGGCTTTGACAAAACGCGCCGCCAAGCCCTGTATGGCATAGGCGCCAGCTTTTCCCTGCCATTCGTCATGGGCGAGATAATTGTCAATCTCTGTCGGGGACAGGCGTTTGAAGATCACGGTGGTCATGACGACACGGGATATTTCTTTGCCTTCCGGCGTNATGAGGGCAATGCCGCTATAGACCCGGTGACGGCGGCCNGACAGNAGCTTAAGATACTTNTGGGCNTCNTGTGCGGTGGCGGCCTTGCCNAAAATGCGATTGCCCAGNGCGACCACGGTATCAGAGGCCAGAATATAGGAGTCCGGGTGNNTTTGNCGNATATGGGCGGCTTTGNCGCGGGCCAGTCGTTCNGCCAANTGGCGNGGGTTCTCGTCGGCCTGCNGCGTTTCATCAACATCTGCCGGAATGATTTGATCCGGGNTGATGCCGACCTGNGCCAGAAGGTCTTTCCGCCGGGGCGATGCCGAGGCNAGAATCAGAGGGTATTTNTTTTTTGGGGAGGCTGTCATGGACGTANCGTAGCCGATCCCGGACCTGTTTGGAAAGCCGGAATCTCTTTGNGATAAGAAAAATGTGTCACTTATTTAAAGCGGTATGTAATACGGCCCTTTGACAGGTCATAGGGGGTCATTTCAACCAATACTTCATCCCCCACCAGAACCCGGATACGGTTCTTCCGCATTTTTCCGGCAGTATGACCAAGGATTTCATGGTCATTCTCAAGTTTTACACGGAACATGGCGTTGGGCAGCAATTCTGTCACCGTACCGCGCATTTCCAAAAGTTCTTCTTTGGCCATTGTGGCTCCTCATTAAAAATCTATGGGCAGATAAATAGCTAAAACCACAGATTTTTCAAGTGTTTTTTGCTTTTATGCACCTGAACCGCATATGGTTCCCTAAACACTTGGGAAATAATCCAGATCAAAACGGCGTTTGATCCTTTCAGTTAACATGTCGCGGGTCTGGCGGAAGGCCGCGATAATATTCTCCCGGCTGCCGGAAACGGCGGTGGGGTCAAGGGTCGGCCAATATTCAACCTGACAGTCCAATGTCCGGGTCAGGTCGATGGCTTTATGCTGGGCCTCGGGGCTTAACGTCACCACAAGATCAAAGGAGCTGTCCATCAAATCCTCAAATTTTTTCGGGGCGTGATGGGAAATATCCAGCCCGAGTTCATCCATAACGGCGACGGCAAAGGGGTTGGCATGGTCGTCTTCTGTTCGAATGCCGACACTTTCGGTGAAAATTTTCTTGCCACAATAAAAATGAGTCAGGGCCGCGGCCATGGGGGAGCGGATAGCATTGAAATTACAGATAAACAGGACGCTATGGGGAAGTTCAAGCGGGGCAGCGGGGCCTGGAATAAGGACGTTCGCCATGGCTTATCTGATCTGCAATACGCATATGAGGGTAAACAGACGACGGGCGGTGGGGAAATCCATTTTTACTTTTTCCGCGAGCCTATCCTGTAATATTTCCGATCCTTCATCGTGAAGCCCACGCCGGGCCATGTCGATGGTTTCAATCTGGCGGGGGCTGGCGCTTTTGATGGCGGTGAAATAGCTGTCGCAGATTTGGAAATATTCCTTGATGGTCCGGCGCAAAGATGTCAGGGGCAGGATGACGACGGTCAGCGCTTGGCTATCCTCGGAATATATATCCATAGCCAGACGGTTTTCCTCCATTCTGAGGATGACGCGGAAAGGCCCGGCATATTGGTCCGGCAGCTCGGCCAGAGGTTCATAGGAGTTTTCTTCCAGCAGATCGAAAATGGCGACGCGGCGTTCGTGATCAATATCCGCATTCCGGCGAATGATGGATTTTTCGTCCAGTTCGATATGGCAGATATGATAATTGCTGCCCGCGTTGGTCATATTGTCCCAATCTGGTTATCTATTATACGCTTTGCCTTGTTTTCCAGTCTGATCCGATTAGTCTGATTCTAAGGGATCATTCTTTAATCTGATCCCAATAGATCGGGCATGGGCCTGCAAGCCTTCTCCTTCCGCAAGGAGAATCGCCGCCGGACCAATCAATTCAAGGCTCGTTCGGCTGCATTCTATCAGGGTATTCCTTTTCATAAAATTAAGAACGCTCAAACCAGATGAAAAACGGGCGCTGCGGGCCGTGAGCAACACATGGTTGGGCCCGGCAATGTAATCGCCAATGGCTTCCGGGGTATAGCGGCCCAGAAAGATGGCACCAGCGTTTTTAATATGATCGGCATAGTCGCGGGGGTTATCAATGGCAAGCTCCAGATGTTCCGGGGCCAGTCGATTGACCAGCGGGATGGCCTGTTTCAGACCATCCACCACGATCACCGCACCATGATCTTGCCAGCTGGTGCGGGCGATGGCCGACCGGGGCAGTTCTTTCAGGTGATCTTCCACGGCGGCACAGGTGGCGCGGGCAAAGGCCGCATCATCGGTAATCAGGATGGACTGGGCCACTTCGTCATGCTCGGCCTGTGACAGCAAATCCATGGCGATCCAGCGTGGGTTGTTCTGACCATCGGCGACCACCAGAATTTCCGATGGTCCGGCGATCATATCAATGCCAACGGTGCCAAATACTTCGCGTTTTGCGGCTGCGACATAAGCATTTCCGGGACCGGTAATGACGTCCACTGGTGCAATCGTTTCGGTTCCGTAAGCAAGGGCGGCCACGGCCTGTGCGCCGCCAACTTTATATATTTCCGTAATCCCGGCAAGCTCTGCTGCCGCCAGTACCATGGGCGCGAGGATGCCATCCGGGGCGGGAACCACCATGACAATACGCTCAACGCCCGCGCATTTAGCCGGCAGGGCATTCATCAGGACGGAGGAGGGATAGACCGCCTTGCCACCGGGCACATATATGCCTGCCGCTGCCACGGGGGTCCAGCGTGCACCCAGCGTGATGCCGCTGTCGTCGGTATAGCTGTCATCTTTCGGCAGATGGCGGCGATGAAAGCTTTCGATGCGGGTTGCGGCAAGGGCCAAAGCATCCAGAACTTCCCTGCTGCAATGGGTTTTGGCGTTTTTCAGTTCCGTCTCACTGTCCCGAACGGTTTCTGCCGTCAGGTCAAGGCGGTCAAAACGACTGGTATAGTCGAATAATGCCTGATCGCCCCGGTCCAACACATCTTTCAGGATATCACGGACCACATGGGACACATCCGCGTCATTGTCGCGGCGTGCGGTCAGGAAGGCGGTAAAAGCCTGCTCAAAACCGGGGTCTGTAATATTCAGTGTGGTTACCATGAGATCATTTCTTCAGGTCTTTTCTGGCGCCGATATTCTGTAATATCTCGCTGATTTCCTCATTACGGGTTTTAAAGGCCGTGCGGTTGACGATGAAGCGCGAGGTAATATCAATGATTTTCTCGATCTCCACCAGACCATTGGCCTTGAGCGTTGCTCCGGTGCTGACCAGATCAACAATACGGCGGCATAGCCCCAGACTCGGGGCCAGTTCCATGGCACCGTTCAGCTTGATACATTCCGCCTGCACGCCGCGCATGGCAAAATGCTTTCGGGTCAGGTTGGGATATTTTGTGGCAACCCGCACATGGCTCCATCGGCTGGGGTCGTCATTCAGGCTCAAGGATTTCAGTTCCGCCACCGATACCCGGCAATGACCGATGTCCAGATCCAGCGGGGCATATATCTCGGGATAATCAAATTCCAGCAACACATCATTGCCCGCTACCCCTAGATGGGCCGCGCCAAAGGCAACGAAGGTCGCCACATCGAAACTTCTGACCCGAATGATTTTAAGCAGAGGATTGTTGGTATCGAATGTTAGCTTGCGGGATTTGGGATTGTCAAAATCCGGTTCCGGGATAATTCCGGCCCCGCGTATGATCGGCATAACCTCTTCAAGGATGCGGCCCTTGGGCAGAGCCATGATCATGGGTTCTGTAGAAAGCGTTGGGGAAGACACCTTGTGTTAACTCCTGAAATTCTAAAAATCGCTCCGTTGTACGAAATTGTGCGTCAACTATCCAGTATTTTTAGCAGTTTCCTCTTGCAATGCATCAAGAATTTTATGCTTGGGATGGCATTTGGCGGGCCAAGGATCGCCGATGTCCTTCATATGGGCTGAAATCATTTCACATTCAAGGCGAATAGCCCCCTCGCCGGAAAAGATAAAATTCACATGAAATGTTTCATCTTTCTGTTGAAATGCTTCAATGGAAAGAAGTTCCAGCGGATGCGCCTTCAGGGATGTGGAAATATTTTGGCTGCTGATTCTCAAGATATCATCAAAATGCAGGCCAGTGCGGATACGGCAACAGGCCATGTCCTTGTTTTCCAGAACTTTCCCGGTGTCAGGACAGCAGTTTTCCCAGAGATAACGGTTCAGCATGATGATAAAACGGCGACTTTTCGGTTGATAGACAATATCGCCCATCATGGTAATCGCATCCTGCAGATAAGCAGACAGAATGGTGATGTCTTCGATGTCTTCAGCCCTGAGCTTTAGATTTGCCACTATTTTTCCCCGGTGTCATTGGTACCCTGTTAAATGCCATCTGCTTTTTTGCGGGATATTTTTGCCCCGCAAGCGCTTAACTTTTGTACCAGATGTTCATAGCCCCGGTCCAGATGATAAATGCGATTAACTTCCGTAATGCCCTCTGCGGCAAGTCCGGCCAGCACCAGCGACATGGAAGCGCGCAGGTCTGTGGCCATCACAGGCGCGCCCAAAAGCTGCCCAATGCCCCGAATCGTGGCGGTGGAGCCATTAACGGTGATATCCGCCCCCATGCGGCTGAGTTCCGGCACATGCATGAAGCGATTCTCGAAAATAGTTTCTGTAATCACCGATGCGCCGTCACACAGGGTCATCATGGCCATAAGCTGGGCCTGCATATCGGTTGGAAATCCGGGATAGGGTTGGGTCACTGCATTGATGCCGATAATTTTATCCGCTTCCAAATAGGCGATCAAGCCCCTGTCCGTCTCTGTGAAGGCCAATCCGGCCTGTTTCAGAATATCCAGCGTTCCGGTCAGGACATGAGGCAGGTCATGGCCAATAAGCTCAAGCTTTCCTCCGGTCATGGCGGCGGCAATGGCATAGCTTCCGGCCTCGATTCGGTCGGGCATGACGGTATATTCCGCTCCGTGAAGGCTTGGGACACCCGTGACTTCAAGATGGGAAGTGCCAATGCCGGATATCTTTGCCCCCATGGCCACAAGGCAGTTGGCAAGGTCGGAAATTTCCGGTTCTTTGGCGGCATTCTCAATCAGAGTCGTGCCATCCGCAAGACAGGCCGCCATCAGAATATTCTCGGTCGCGCCAACGGAAACCGTGGGAAAATGAACCGTGCCGCCAGTCAATTTGCCCGAGGCCCGCACATAACCGTCTTTCAATTCAATGGTTGCGCCAATATCTTCAAAGGCCTTTAAGTGCAGATCAATAGGCCGATTACCGATGGCACAGCCACCGGGTAGGGAAACAATCGCTTCGCCTTCTCGCGCCAACAGGGGGCCAAGCACCAATATGGAGGCGCGCATTTTACGCACCATGTCATAAGGGGCCGTGGTGCTGGTGATCTGATCCACGGCGATGGTGACGGTTTGACCCTGACCAATAGCGTGTTTTTCTGTGCCATATTGGATGTCACCGCCCAATTCTGTCAGCAGACCGGAAAGGGTTTTGATATCGGCAAGCTCCGGCAGGTTATGCAGCGTGAGGCCGTCTTTTGTCAGCAGCCCAGCACACATGAGCGGCAGGGCAGCATTCTTGGCCCCGCTGATGGGCAGTGGGCCTTCTAATCTGTAGCCGCCTTCGATGACAATTTTTTCCATGGTTTGTGGTCTCATCTTTTGTTTAGGGGGGATAGCTCCCCCGCGTCGTGGACGCTCCCCCTCCTCGTATTAACTCGGGCGGCCGCTTGGCCTTGCCTCAGACCTTATGGTCTTCGGATTGGAGCTTGTATTTGTTGATTTCCCTTGTCCTCGAGAGCCCGCCCTCCTGCGCGGCGGTCCCGTGCCTTAGCTTGATGGCTTTGGGGCGCGTTCGTTGAGTATTTATAGCTTGGGCAGGGTGACGCCGGTTTGGCCCATATATTTACCTTTGCGGGCGTTGTAAGGGACCTCGCAGGGTTCGTTGCCTTCAAAAAACAGGAACTGACACGCACCTTCATTGGCATATATTTTGGCGGGTAGGGGGGTGGTGTTGGAAAATTCCAACGTCACATGACCTTCCCATCCTGGCTCCAGCGGGGTGACATTCACGATGATGCCGCAACGGGCGTAGGTGGATTTGCCCAGACAAATGACCAGAACATCTTCGGGAATACGGAAATATTCCACCGTGCGGGCCAGGGCAAAGGAATTTGGCGGAATGATACAGACATCACCGGGCCGATCAACGAAACTTTGCGGGGCAAAATTCTTGGGATCAACGGTGACCGAATCCACATCGGTAAAGATTTTGAACTCTGTTGATACCCGGGCATCATAGCCGTAGGAGGACAGGCCATAAGAGATGACGCCATCGCGCTTCTGGCGGTCTTCGAAGGGGTCGATCATTCCTCTGTTCAGGGCTTGTTCCCTGATCCATTTGTCGGACATGATGGCCATAGTGTTCGATCCTTTTTTTGCGTAATTTTTAACTCTTTTTATGTACCGCAGAATGCGCGGCACCACAAGCCTGTCTGTTGGCTATTCTTTTGCTTTGTCTGTGGAGTCGGATGCGGGGGCTTTATTTTGTGGGGAGGCCAGAGGGTGTTGCTTGCGCCGCCGCAAATTATCTCTGAGGGCTTTTGCCAGTCGGTCTTGTTTGTCTTTTTTCTTGTCTGCTTTATTCATGGCCGTGTCCTCGGGCTGTGATTTATCTGTAATTCTTATGTCTAATTCAGGCCAATTTAAGGACAAAATCTGTAAATCGCAAATTATTATGGAATAGGGCTTGCACGTCACCAAAAGCTGTGGCATCTTCCGCGCCATTCTGACAGGTGATTTTCATCGGTCTGGCCCTCGGCCCACAGGGCCGCTGTAGCTCAGTGGTAGAGCGCGTCATTGGTAATGACGAGGTCGGAAGTTCAATTCTTCCCAGCGGCACCATTTCACATTTTTTAATGTTAAAGGTACTTAGTGCATTGAAAAGGAAGAATTTTTTGGTGTTCAAACACCCTTCCGAG
>JAESPY010000124.1 GCA_016765435.1 Emcibacter sp. | reverse complement strand
TACGAGTTGGGCGATAATGAGTTTATGAGTGCCTCCACCCGCTTCAAGGATTTGGCTGATGTGAAAAAGACTCTCTATGATGATGACATTATTGCCATCGTTGATGAAAATATGCGCGATAACGATCATATGAAGCTGGTCAACTGGTCTTTTGTTTGTGACAGTGACAAGCCCAGCACGGCCTCATTCGGACTGGATGTAGAGGGACAGTCTGTGACCGTGTCCAGTGAGGGAAATGGTCCGGTGGATGCCTCTTTCAAAGCCTTGCGCGGATTGGCTGGCGGTAAACCGCATCTGGAACTGTATCAGGTCCATGCGGTAACGCGCGGCACCGATGCGCAGGCAGAGGTTACCGTTCGTCTGGAAGAAGACGGCAAAACCGTCAATGGGCACGGNGCCCATGTGGATACGNTGGTGGCGTCTGTGAAGGCCTATATCAATGCCCTGAACAAGCTGCGGGTAAAGCGGGANAAAACNGCGCCNGANGCNATGGTNGATTANGANNTTTCTGGCGGTTCCCAGTTTATAGATTTATGNTCAAATCCGCTTTCCANGGTGGGTTTGACCACNGAAAAATANGGNGANAGNTCAAAATCCCGNGGGGTGAACAGGCTGTGATGACGGATGTGGTATATTTCCTTTTCCACATANCCGGTGGTACTGGTTTCGATACATTCTTTNGTGATNTCNGGCAGAATGGGATATTTGACNGACTGAAACGCTTGAGCGATCAAGGTTGAGCATATGGCCCGTGTGGGGTCGCCGCTGCCNAGNGCNAGCATNCGGCGGCGCATGAAAANTGGCACCGGCGGATAGGGAAACAGATAACGGCCAAGGTCAATGATATTTTTCATGTCATANTGATGGCCGATGCTGTCGATTGCATAGNNAATGACNTGNTGTANCTCTGCGGGNTTNAGGCTTACGGGNCGACAGATACGGGTATTGANATGTTGGTATTTNCTTAANGGNACGGCTTTGACNCCGCCATCTGCTTCGGCTTCGATCAGGCANAGNTTTTCANNATTGGNNTTTGTNGGGGCTTCATNNCCAATATATAATGTGGCATGGGACCANGTGGACTGGGTCAGGAATTTTATGATGCTGCTGACCCGNTGNTTGCCTTCNACNAAAAGAACNTCGCCCGGTTTNANATGGCTTTCCAGAATAAGCGNNCTGGTCACGGAAAAGGTTTCATATCGCCANACAGGTTTATGCAAATAACGCAGGATCATTGCNGATATNTTTTCTTGTAGCCAAGTGAACATAATTTGCCCTTAATTTTCGAATTATTATGAATATAACGGAAAAAATAGATAAAGGCCTTAGTTTTTCCATAAAGGAATTGCTTTCCCAATGTTATGTTAATACAAACNATATATAAGAGGCCAGAATCAGGCAGATAGCATCNGGCAGACGGAATCAGGGTTAACGACCTGAAAACCGACAGGTTAAGAATTACAATATAGGCGACAACAAATGTTAGAAAAACTTCTGGGATTTTTTTCATCCGACATGGCGATNGATTTGGGTACNGCGAATACCCTTGTNTATGTNAAGGGGCGNGGCATTGTCCTGAANGAACCTTCTGTGGTGGCNATTAAAAATAAGGANGGNGTCAAAACGGTCATTGCGGTTGGAGAAGCNGCNAAAATGATGNTGGGNCGGACNCCGGGGGATATTGAAGCCATTCGACCGNTGCGNGACGGTGTTATTGCCGANTTTGAAGTGGCCGANGAAATGATNAAGGATTTTATTCGTAAAGTCCATAACCGNAGCATGTTTGCCAGCCCNCATATCGTGATTTGNGTCCCATCCGGCTCNACNCCAGTGGAGCGTAAAGCNATTCGGGANAGCGCGCTGGANGCNGGNGCNCGNNGNGTATCTCTTATNGANGAACCNATGGCNGCGGCTATTGGNGCGGGTCTTCCGGTGACCGAACCNACAGGCTCCATGATTGTGGATGTGGGCGGCGGNACCAGTGANGTTGCNGTTNTTTCCCTNGGNGGNATTGTCTATNCGGCATCAATCCGGGTNGGCGGCGATAAAATGGATGAGGCGATNATTGCNTATATCCGCCGTAATCATAANCTTTTGATCGGGGAAGCCAGTGCGGAACGGATTAAAAAAGAAATNGGTACAGCGGCCCCGCCCGAAGACGGTGTGGGCAAGACTATGGAAATCAAGGGCCGTGANNTNATGAACGGTGTGCCCAAGGTGGTNGTGGTGGATCAGCTCCAGATTTCCGAAGCTTTGGCAGAACCGATCAGTGCTATTGTAGANGGCGTCAAAACAGGCCTNGAGCANACGCCGCCTGAACTGGCATCGGATATTGTGGAAAAGGGTATTGTCCTGACCGGCGGTGGNGCNCTGCTNCAGGATCTGGATAAGGTNNTTCGCAAGGCAACAGGTCTTTCTGTGATTATTGCAGATGAGCCGNTGACNTGTGTCGCTCTTGGCACNGGACGGGCATTGGAAGATGAAATNCTGCAACATGTTCTGCTCGATTCATATTAGGTTCTGANCCTGAGGCATTTTTTCCGNGTAAAATAAAGCGAGATTAAAATATGAAGGAGTTAAGGCATAGATTTTCCTCTGGCTTCTTCATTATACTTGCGCTTGCTCTACTGATCTTCGGCAGTAAGAATACCCTTGTGGTGAACGGATTGCGCTCCGGGGTTACCGATTTTTTTGCACCGGTGTTGGATGTTGCCTCCCGGCCTCTTTCTGTGGCGGATGATTTTGTTAAATGGACTCAAAAGCTTGCTATCGTTTTTTCGGAGAATGAACGGCTGTGGGCTGAAAATCAACAGCTTAAGCAGGCCCAGATTAAGGCGTCTCAACTGGCCATTGACAATCAACGGCTGAAAAAACTCCTGAATGTTGGTGAGGGACGAGTGAATACCGTTGCCGCTGCGCGCGTGGTCTCGGACAGTGGCAGCCCTTTTTTCAAAAGCGTCCTGATTAACCGGGGGACTGGTGATGGCGTGAAAAAGGGGCAGGCCGTGATTAACGAGGACGGGATTGTGGGCCGGACAATCACCGTGGGGGCATCTTCGGCGCGGGTTTTGCTGGCTACAGATATCAACAGCCGGATTCCCGTTAAGTTGGCCTCCAGCGGGATTAATATGATCCTTGAGGGGGATAACTCGCCCTATCCAAAACTTTCTTTTCTGCCCATCGGGGAAAAAATTGCCATTGGTGACCTTATTCTGACGTCTGGATATGGGATGACTTTCCCCCATGATTTGCCCGTGGGGCAGGTTGTGGAAATGGGACCAGAAGGAATAAAGATTAAATTATCGACCAAATTATATAATCTGAATTATGTCAGTATTGTCGGATATGAAATTATCCGCAGCCCCGTGGCGGTGACAAAGACAACGCCCCATAAGGATAAAAAATAATGGCGAGTTTGGAGATAAAACCAGAAAAAGGACTTAGGGGTCTATTACCTTTTATCAGCACATTGGTGCTGGTGCTTTTGATGCAAATTCAATACAGGTTATTTTTTCTTGATAATATATTTCCGTTTTTATCTTTAATTTCAGTATATTACTGGTCTATTTTTAAACCACGCCTTATGCCCGTGGCCGCAGTATTCCTGTTGGGATTATTGCAGGATATATTAAGCGGTGGGCCGCTGGGTATGATGGCGTTGTTGCTGGTACTGGTGCAGATCTTTGTCGTGCGACAGGGCCGTCGGTTTTTGGAGAAAGAATTTCTGTTCAATTGGCTGGTCTTTATTTTTGTCGCTCTGCTCTTTGGCCTGTCGAATTGGGTCATTGCCTCGATTTATTTAAAGGAAACCCAAAACTTCTTGAACAGTTTTGGCCAGAGCATGCTAACCATCGCCATTTTTCCAGGGGTTGCATGGGCGCTTAGTTGGGTGCGTTATCTGCTTGTGACGGAGAACAGATGATACCATGATCATGTCTCCTGATGACCAGAAATATAAATTATTCACGCGTCGGGCTAGTCTGATTTCCGGAGGGATGTTAATCCTGACATCCGGCTTGATCGGGCGGTTGTATTTTTTGCAGGTTATTGGACAAAATCAATATAAACTTCTGGCGGATAAAAACCGGATCAGTATGCGTTTGCTGGCCCCGGAACGCGGTAAAATTCTGGACCGGAACGGGTTTGGTCTTGCGGTAAACCGGACGGATTACCGGGTGAATATCATCCCGGAAGAAGCTGAGAATGTTGAAGAAACGCTGGAGGCGCTGAATAAAATTCTGCCCATATCTCCCCGGCAGAAAAGGCGTATTCTCCGGGCAGTAAAAAGGCAACGGGCTTTCCTGCCTGTGCCTGTGGCTGAAAATGTGGATTGGGAAACCTTTGCCAAGGTGAATATCAATATTCCCGACCTGCCGGGCATTCAGCCGGATATGGGGATTACGCGCTATTACCCGGAAAAAGACCTGCTGGCACATATTGTGGGCTATGTCAGTTCGGTCAATGAACGAGAGATTGGCGAAGACCCGCTTCTTGAGCTGCCCGGTTTTAAGATTGGCAAGAATGGTATGGAACGTATTCTTGACCTGCGGCTGCGGGGCAAAGCCGGGAACAGCAGGGTTGAAGTTAATGTTATGGGCCGGGT
>JAESPY010000123.1 GCA_016765435.1 Emcibacter sp. | reverse complement strand
ACCTCCGGGATTTTACCCTGCCAAAAAAATACCATGTGACCACAGGTAAAATAGGCCCCCGCGATAATCAGGCCTTTGAAGCCTTAACCCTGAATAGTGATCACACCAGCATAACCGTATCATCGGAAGGCCCACTGGTGCAGGACGGCAAAGAGGCAACCGCCCAAAAGGGCGCCCCCGTACGTTTTCTGCATTTGGATATTACGTCCGGTCAGCCAACCCATGAATATGTCTATGTCGTTGAGCCAGTGCATAAAACAACCCTGCCTTTTGGCTTGTTGGCAATCAACGGGGTGGTCGATATTCTGGCACTCAGCGCCCATGAATATCTGGTTATCGAACGGTCTTTCTCTGTCGGGAATGGCCTGTCCGTGCGGCTATATCTAGCGGATTTTACCGATGCCACGGACGTATTGACTCATAACAGCCTTAAAAATATCCCCTATCAAGCGGCCCGAAAACGCTTGCTGCTGGACCTTGGTACGATCGGCATTGAAATCGACAATATAGAAGGCATGAGCTTTGGGAAAATATTAGAAGATGGCCGCCGGAGTCTGCTGCTGATCTCCGACGATAATTTCCGATCAGCCCAGACAACACAAATTTTGCTTTTTGCCGTCAACGAAGGCTCTGCTAAAATTCCACATTAACCGCATCGGATATGAAATGCATCAGCGGTGTCGCGGCCTCAAATGTACTGATAACTTCCTCCACGAAAGCCGCCGTCATCACACTGTCCGATGTGCTTAACGTCTTCATGGCAAAAAAACTTTTACGTTTAAGGTCTTCCATATGGGGGCTGTCGGCGTCAAACCCTCTGGGCGGACGTTTCAGGCCATCGCCTCGAATGCCGCCGAACTGCTCACACAGGGTTTTATCTTCTATCACCGCTTGCCATTTTTTAGGTTTCTCCACGATCCGTTCGCGGATTTTAGCCTGCGCATCACTGGGCGGCGTCCAAATACCGCCACCGTAACGAATATTACCTTCTTCCAGATGAACATAAAAGCCGGGCGCATGGACATCCTTGCCCATTCTGTGACGAAACTGGGCGGCAGCATGTTCTTTATAGGGGCGTTTGTCTTTGGAAAAGCGCACATCCCGGTATATGCGAAACATGGAGCCTTTATTTGGCCGGGGGTCGGCATTATAATGGGGGGAAATGCCTCTTAACCCCGGCGCGATGGCAGAAATAAACGCGCTGACGGGAGCCACCGCAACATCCTTGTAGCGGTCTTTGTTCTCCGCAAACCACTCCCGGTTATTATTTTNTTTCAAATCCCGAAAGAACANCCANAANTCTTCGCCAAANCCGGTAAATTGATCTGTCATATTTTACGNTCCTTCATTCTGTGTCCTGCTTTCCCGNAATTCCGCNCAACCGCAATGNCGATAAAAGGTCGAGGTCAAGGAACATAATATNGCCACGGGTAACGCCAGAANAGGCGANGCCAGNAGAACAAANATATAGATCATATCCGGGTCCGGCGCGGTTCCGGCCAAAAGATCAATCTGGCAATAATGATCCGCCGCCCTGATCACCGCCACCACAACAANCATGAGCGGAATGCCGCCCCCAANAGTCGCCGCCAACATGGCCAAGGTATTCTTCCGGGTCATATCCCACGAGGTGGTAAACCGCAGAGACTTACCAATGGTCAGGGAGGAAAANGCCATACTGAACCGCANNGCAATGATCAGCAAAAAAGCCGCCACAATCATAATAGCGAAGACATAAAGGATATATTCCGTCTGTCCCATTTCGGTGATAGTCCCTGCCATACCCTCAGATTCGCTCATCAGCCGCAGGTAAATAACGCCCCATGTAATCCCGACCGCAGCCACCAGCCCCATGCCAAATAAAACCAGAGAATGGCTNATCACACGCAGNCTNCGNGTAATCAGCGGCCAGACTTTTTTCCGAATCAGATGNTCCGGCCCCAAAAGATACAGACGATGCCACAGAATAATCACCGGAACCGCCCANATGAACGTGGTCNATGATANNANCAGNNNNAAAGATAAATTAAACCCATCCGGCATTTGTTCTGCCCCCGAAGATACGGAAAACACCGGATCAAGCGCCCCAAAAAAACCCGCCAGACAAAAGGGCAAAGCAGCGGCAATGGAAATCATGATATGTTGAAGTTTATAATGCCATAAACAGCCATAAGCCTGACGTATGGAGGAAAAAATACACAGTTCCGTACATTCAATAATCATAGACCGCCTTTATCCCGTCATGTTACCTTTGGACCGAAATACTCAACCAATTGCGTATATAAAGGCCGTTTAAATTCAACAATAGACTGAACAAGATCCGCCATATCCAACCATTTCCACTCGGAAAATTCCGGGTGATGGGTTTCCAGATCAATGTCACTATCTGGCCCCTGATAACGCATCAGAAACCATTTCATACGCTGGCCCCGATATTTGCCTTTCCAGACTTTACCGATCAAATGTTCGGGCAGGTCATAGGTCAGCCAACCGTCATATTCATGTATGATCTCAGCATTTCGGGTACCGATTTCTTCTTCCATTTCACGAAAAGCAGTCTCCCGGGGCACCTCGCCCTCATCAATGCCACCCTGAGGCATTTGCCAGGCCTCAACCATTGTATCGATGCGCTTGGCGACAAAAACCTGACCCTGTTTATTCAAAAGCATAATGCCAACACAAGGGCGATAGGGAAGTATTTCTGGCATATTATTCTATGTATCCATCGTTTATCTATAGCGCGTAATTGCACCTATCACTATAAACCTGTTTGCGCCCCCGATCAAAAAAACTTTACTTGACAGAAGAACAGATACGGAACATCATTCCGCTCTGCCATATAATAACAATATTGAGACGAAAATATGATTGAGCTATATAAATTTGGAGCCAAAGGTCCGCTTTGTGACCCCAGTCCTTTCTGTGTCAAGGTTGAAGCCTATCTGAGAATGGCTGACTTGCCATACAAAACTCACAGCGGTATTCAATTTCTGCGCAGCTCACCAAAGGATAAATTACCCTACATCAAGGATGACGGCGCGACGGTATCGGATTCCACATTCATCATTCGTCATCTGGAAAAAAAGCATAATAATGCCCTTGATGGTCATTTATGTGATGCGGAAAAAGCCATTGCCCACGGGTTAACCAAAATGATTGATGAAAATCTGTATTGGACGGTGGTTCATGCCCGGTGGATATTGGATCATAACTGGCTCATTATGAAAGAAATGTTTTTTGGCTCTCTGGCCTTTCCGTTAAAATTATTTATCCCAAATATGATCCGAAAGAATGTGAGGAAGGGCATGAAAAAACATGGCATCGGCCGTCACTCAGACACGGAAATTGCAGAAATTGGGTCATGGGATTTAAAATGTCTGTCGGATGTCTTAGGGGATAAAAACTATTTCCTAGGGGACCGCCCCAGTTCTTTGGATGCGGCGGCTTACGGCATTTTATCCCAAATGATTCTATCGGATACCTTTACTGCGCCGATATTTGACAAGGCCCGGACACATCAGAATCTGGCGGCATATACCAACCGGATTCACGACAAATATTTCGCGGATTATACCTAGAATTTTAACGGATGGGCTGGCGGTTAGCAATAGCTGTGACGGGCACCAGCTCCAAACCACGTGCCTCCAGCCCCCGTGACCATTTTTCAATTTCCTTGATGGTCAGCGGAAAGGCCCGGGCCACACCAAGGGCGGTGCCATAGGTACGCGCGGTATTTTCCAAGGCGGTCAGATTACGGATAATCTCTTTGGAATTTATGACATTATCCAAATAAAGATTATTGACCGCGCGCGGCATAGAAACCCGCCGAGCCAACGCTCCGGCAACACTGAACCGTGTGGAACGGGCATCCAGGAACATCAAGCCCCGCCCCTTCAAATCCTCTAGGATCGGCAGAATATCTTCTTCGGACGTGGTGAATTTTGACCCCATATCATTGATAACGCCCACATACCCGGTCACTTGCGATAAAAGCCAATCCAATTTCTTTAAATTATCACGCGGCGAGGCCCCGGACAGCAACGTATGAGGGCCGGGATCATTTTCCGGATAGCTGACTGGTTCGGTAGGGATCATCAAAAATCCCTCATGGCCCGCTTGCCGTGACTTATCCATCCATTCCTGAAGATGCTGCCCGTAAGGCGAGAAACCCAGATCAATCTCACCCGGTAATTTTTCAATGGCCAACGCCGATGATTTGCTGTTCAGTCCAATCCCGGTCACAATAATAGCAATTTTCGGTCTTTCATCCTGACTGGCATCTTCCCCACCGGAAGGTCTGGCATATTCTTTCCAGGCAACCATGGAATCCGGCCCAAGCACGGGCAAAAGACCATTGGCCCCCATAAGAACCAATCCCTCGATAGGGGCCTTAACCAAACTTAATCCCGACGCCTGATCATTGGTATGCTCTGACATAGCTTCAGGGACATGACCATGATCCCCGTCCAGCCCATTTTCTGTTTCCACAGACAGCGGGATATTCATAGAGTCGCCGTCCCCTGCCGCCGGCATATGGCTATCCGCAATATCAATTTCAGATGCGCCTGAACCGCCGCTATGGTCCAACGGCGTATCAGGCTCATCCATCTGTGCCACCGCNCCGTCATNGGTNGNCTCCACNTCNGGNGAAAGCGATAACCAGATAAAACCAGTNCCCAATATAACGATNACNAAGACCCACGCCGCNACCAANGGTCGCACGGTTTTACGGCGTGTCATACTTGTGAGTTCCNGCGCGTCAACCATATCTTGTCAGAGCCCTTTTCCGTCAATCAACATTTCTGGCNATGGACATACCATGCAACAGATTAATGGCATAATTCAATTGATAATCGTCCTGAGCANTGGTNAGNACCGGNGCTTCNTCGACCTCTTTATCTTCTNCTTTATCNTCTNCTTNATCTTCTGTGGATTNCTCATCAGCCGTNTCATCTGACTTGTCCTNTGATGTNTTATCAGAAGTTTCANCCTCTTTATCTTTGGATGAGCTGTCTTCTGTTTTGCCGTTAGGGTTAGCCAAGCTACCGCGCAAGTCATTTTCGGAACGGCGNCGGCTGTTTATGGTTTTGAATTTATCAAACCTGATCTGTTCCACCANAACGTCCGGTGTNATGCCTTCGCCCTGAATAGAATTGCCCGATGGCGTAAAATAATAGGCCGTGGTCANGCGCATGGCCCCNTTGGCNCCCAANGGAATGACCGTCTGAACCGATCCCTTACCAAAGGACTGGGTGCCGACGACAACCGCACGGCGGTGATCTTGTAACGCCCCCGCAACGATTTCCGAGGCCGANGCCGAGCCNCCATTAATCAGAACGATCAAAGGTTTGCCATTAATCANATCGCCTTTACGGGCNGGAAACCGCTGAACATGCTCATCGCCNCGTGTCCGTGTCGAAACAACCTCNCCGCGTTCAAGAAAAACACTGGATACCGCAATGGATTGATTCAGCAAACCACCGGGGTTATTGCGCAGATCAAGAACAATCCCCTGAAGGTCGTCACCCAGTTCCGTCTTGATTTTGTCCAAGGCCTCAACAAGTCCACTCTCGGTTTTTTCGGTGAAGGAGGAAATGCGCACATAGCCAACCTCGCCCTCAATACGGTGACGTACGGATTTTAACTTAATCGTGGCGCGGGTCAGGGTGATTTCCAGCGGTTGCTTTTCCCCTTTGCGCACCACAGTCATTATAATATCTGTGCCGATTGCACCTTTCATCTTGGAGACGGCTTCGGTCAGGGTCAGGCCCATCACCGCTTCACCGTCAAGCTTGGTAATATAATCACCCGCCTGTATGCCCGCCCGGGATGCCGGGGTATCATCAATGGGCGACACCACCCGGACAACGCCCTTATCCAGCGTCACTTCCATGCCAAGGCCACCATATTCGCCCTTGGTCTGAACCTGCATATCGTCAAAGCCTTTTGCGGTCAAATAACTGGAATGGGGGTCCAGAGAACTTAACATGCCGTTGATGGCCGCTTCGATCAATTCTTCATCCGTCACATCGCGAACATATTGAGAGCGAATTTTTTCAAAAACATCCCCGAACAGATTAAGCTGTTTATAGGTATCCGAACTTTTGGCCTGTAATGTAGTCGCCCCAAAGAGCGTCACACTGACCATAACAAGGGATACCATTACGGTTACGATATATTTCTTCATTGATCTAAAGTACCTTTCTATCCCGCGCCACAATCCATGGCAGCGGATTGATGGGTTTTCCCATCCGTCTTAATTCCACATAGAGATTCTGTCCGGCGGCCCCTCCGGCGGCCTTTGTCATTTTCGCCCCTGTTGCCATCTGTCCCACAGGTTCGCCCTTTAACACCCATTGGCCCACTTCCGCATCCAGACGGGTCATGCCCGCCAAAAGTGTATGATACTCCGGTCCATGAGAGATAATCAACAATTGGCCGTAAGATCTGAATTTTCCGGCAAATACAATACGTCCTTCATGGGGAGAAATCACCATGGCCCGGGGCAGGGTATGTATGGTAATCCCTTTTGAAGCTTGACCTTCCGGGGTTTTTGAACCAAAAGTCTGCCCGATAGACCCCCGCACCGGCAAGGGCAACCTGCCCTTGGCTTTACGGAAAGACAAGTCCCCGCCGGGAAACGAATCAAGTTTCAGACGAGCAGATTTCGACGTTTTTGCCCGTGATCCTGACGACTTGATACTGTCCGTTGGTTTTGCTGCCAGTCTTTTGGCGGCGGCGCGAGCGGCTTTCTCGATCTTTGCTTCTCTGGTTTTGGCGGCCTGCTCAATTTTTGCAATCAAATCCTGCAGGTTTTTGGCCTTGGCAGCAAATTGTTTGAGTTTTCGGCGTTCCTGCGCTGTTGCCCGCCGCAATTCTTTCTGCTTCACCCGCCGGGCCGACAGCAGTTGATTCATTTCAATCTGTTCCGANGTCAGNGCCGACANCANAATTTTCAGATCGGCNNGTTCCTCCGTAATATCCTGACGGACATCNCGCAATTCCNTCATATCCTGCCCAATGATGNTCGCGCGNTTTTTCAGNTCCGGNTGCAAGANTTTCAACAGGCTGGCACTGCGCAGNCTGTTGATGGCCTGATCCGGGCGAAANGTCACCAATTCCGCAGGCTGCTGGCTTAACCGCTGCATGGCCGCCAACGTTTTGGCCATCTGNCCATATCTNGATTTTAGGCGATGNTGNAGGTCTTTTTCCTGCCGGTTCAGCACATCAAGATGNTCTTCNTTTGAATANACATCCTGCTCCACCGTTTGAATCTTTTTAGCCGCCTGCACTAAATCCTGCCGCAGATCGGTAATTTCCCGATTAACCTTTTTGGTTTCCTGTTCAAATTTCCGGGCGCGTTCGCTGGTTCTGGTGATTTTGTCCTGTATGTTTTCCAGATCTTTACCGCCCACAGANGGGGCCGCCCCTGTTGCTCCCGGCATCAGNCACATAACAACCATCAGGCCGATAACCGACCATCTTGTTCTATTGCTGATATGGGGAAACAGCTTAACCAGAGACGCGATCCTCCTGCATGTTTTCAGCCGCCCTGACCTTCAAAAGAGAATGTCCGGTCATGGCATCCGGCTGTTCCAGCCCCATCAGGCTGAGAATGGTCGGCGCCACATCGGCAAGACAACCACTGTCCAACGCAAATTCTTCTCCCGTCTTCAACAATCCGGCAGCGGCCCTGCCGTTCACCAGAATGAACGGCACCAGATTAGTGGTATGGGCCGTGTGGGGCTGTCCGGTTTTTTGGTCTTTCATCAATTCAATATTGCCGTGGTCCGCCGTCACCAGCATACAACCGCCCACCTGAGACAAGGCTTCGTCCAAACGGCCCAGACAACCATCCACGGTTTCCACAGCGATTTTAGCCGCCGACATAATACCCATATGACCGACCATATCCGGATTGGCGAAATTGACCACGATCAGATCATATTTCTCTGCCGTAATCGCCCCCACCAGATTATCTGTCACTTCCGCTGCGGACATTTCCGGTTTCAGATCATAAGTGGCCACATCCGGTGATGGAATCAATATTCTGTCCTCGCCGGGATAAACATCTTCACTGCCGCCGTTAGAGAAAAACGTCACATGAGCGTATTTTTCCGTCTCGGAAATGCGCAGTTGCGTCAAGCCATTCTGAGACACCACTTCGCCCAGCGTATCCACCAGTGCATCTGACGGAAACATAACATTCATA
Source organism: Emcibacter sp. (assembly GCA_016765435.1). GTDB lineage: Bacteria > Pseudomonadota > Alphaproteobacteria > Sphingomonadales > Emcibacteraceae > Paremcibacter. The sequence continues at coordinate 2,445 of JAESPY010000123.1, read as the reverse complement.
AAACCATTCAAATGCACGGAATATTCGCTCATGCCAAGCCGTGTGCAGAAATTCGGCACCCGCTGCCGGGAGAAACCCTCAAAATCCGGCTCCACCAATGTGGCCAAAATTTCCCGCGCCCGGTCAGCCCGGAAATTGGCCATCAACAAACCATCACCGTCTTTCATGCCTGCATAATCGCCAATGATCGTCGGCAAAACAAATTCATCGGTAATATCAGCCGCATAACTAAGCTCAATGGCCTCAAGCGCGCCATCGGCCCGATGGCCCACCGCGTCCACCATACCAGTGTAAGCCTTTTCCACCCGGTCCCAACGTTTGTCCCGGTCCATGGCATAATAACGTCCGGTCACCGTGGCAATCTTCACATTGTCCAAGGCCCGGATGTCCTGCTCGAATTTTTCCACATAACCCTTGGCACTGCTGGGCGGTACGTCCCGGCCATCGAGAAAAGCATGCACCGCAACCGGAATGCCCGCCGCCGATAACGCGGCGGTCAACGCCGCCATATGATCCTGATGACTGTGAACACCGCCCGGTGACAACAACCCCATCACATGACAGGTACCTCCGGTTTTTTTCAGGCTATCGATGGTGGATTTTAAAGTCTCAATATCTGCAAGATCACCCTTAGCAACAGACTCGTCAATACGCGGCAAATCCTGCAAAACGACCCGGCCACCGCCCAGATTGGTATGGCCCACTTCCGAATTACCCATCTGTCCTTCCGGCAATCCGACCCGCAGGCCCGATGTTTCCAGATAGGCCATGGGGCAGGTCTGACTCATACGATCAAAATTTGGCGTATTACCTAGAATAATGGCATTATCCACATCCTCCGCACGACTACCCCACCCATCAAGAATACACAGAACGACAGGTCTGATCGGGCTTACGGTTATACTATTCATAGCTTCTCTAAAAATCCGTTTTCAAGGGTTGTATGTTATATATAATAGTTAGGTTAAAAACGCGTAAAATCAATCCTTATGATAGGGATGCCCTGATAAAATACAGGATGCCCGGTACAATTGTTCACATAACATCACCCGCGCCATCATATGGGGCCATGTCATATCGCCGAGTGACAGTAAAAGATTAGCGCGTTTCTTGACGCTTGGGTCATAACCATCCGCGCCGCCAATCAAAAACACCAGATGCGCCGTTCCCTGATCCTGACGATCCCGGATCAGGTCGGCAAAGACACTGCTGCGCAAGGATTTCCCCCGTTCGTCCAGGGCAATCACATAAGCATTACCCATAATCGCCTTCAAAATCAAATCACCTTCCCGTGCCATACGTTCCGGCCCTTTGATTGGGCGTTTTTCTTCAACCTCAATGATTTTGATCGGCCACGGACAGCGTTTAAGATAGGTCTCTATCTGCTGGCTCTCCGGGCCTTTTTTCATGCGGCCAACTGAAATGATGGTAAGTTGCATGGACTTTACATTAACGGCTCAACATTTTATCCGGGGTAAAGTCATCAGGATGGACATCCATGGCCCACATTTTCTCCAGATTATAGAGACTGCGTACCTCTGGACGGAAAATATGGATGATAGCATCCCCGGCATCTACCAAGACCCAATCGGACTTTTCAAGGCCCTCGATCTTAGAATGACCGTAGCCAGCTTTTTTGATATTTGTCACCAGATGATTGGCGATAGCACCCACTTGTCGTGTGGAACGACCGGAGGCAATTATCATCGAATCGGCGATGCTGGTTTTTCCGTTAAGATCTATGGAAATAATTTCTTCCGCTTTGCTGTCTTCCAACGAGGTGATAATAACCTCTAGAAGCGTTTGTTTACTGTGCGGCTCTGCAGAAGAGGACATGTCGTCTTCTGATATATTATGACTAGGCAATTTTATTGTTAACCTCTTGGTTATTAAAGTTTTTTCCGTCGTATCTCAGTTGAGGACAACGGGTTTTTCGTCTCCCGGATGAATGTCCATGCCGGGGCTATACGGGTGGCGAGTTCTGCGGCCTGTTCATCGGGGATTTGATGGTCCCGAAAAACAGTGGCGGCTTCGCTTGCCAATGCCGCATCAGAATAACCCGGACGATCAAAAATCGCAAATACTACTGTTTCAGCAATTTTTTTCCAGTCTTTCCAGGCCGCAAATTGAACCAGATTATCCGCCCCCATCAACCAGACAAACCGGTCCGACCGATAGTGCGCCTGTAATGCCGCCAAAGTATCCGCCGTATGGCGTGTCCCCACGCGCGTCTCGAAATCACTAATCCGCACGCGCGGGTGATCCATCAACGCCCGCGCCGCTTTCATGCGTGCCTGCAAAGGCGCGGGACCATTAGATTTCAACGGGTTGCCGGGGCTGACCAGCCACCAGACCTGATCCAGTTCGAACCGTTTCAGCGCTTCACGGGTGATATGCACATGCCCCGCATGTGGCGGATCAAACGACCCGCCCAGCAACCCGATC